>JBHHXA010000013.1:0-19161 GCA_046756805.1 Acidimicrobiia bacterium | reverse complement strand
GGCTCGAGTAGCCCCACTCGTTGTCGTACCAGCCGAAGACCTTCACCATCCGGTCCCCCGTCGTCAACGTGAACTCGCCGTCGAGGATGCAGCTGTGGGGGTCGCCGACAATGTCCGTCGAGACGATGGGATCCTCGGTGTAGCGGAGGATGCCCTTCATCGGCCCCTCTGCGGCTTCGCGGAATGCCTCGTTCACCGATGCCACGGAAACGTCCGCGGCCACGTCCACGACGAGATCAGTGATCGATCCGTCCGGCACCGGCACCCGCAGCGCCTTCGCCTCGAGCCGGCCCGCCAGGGCAGGAAGCACCTTGCCCACCGCCGAAGCGGCACCGGTCGAAGTGGGGATGATGTTGGCGGCCGCGGCTCTGCCGCGGCGGGCGTCGCCATGCGGCAGGTCGAGGATCTTCTGGTCGTTCGTGTAGGCATGGACCGTGGTGAACATGCCACGCTCCACACCGAAGCGATCGTGAAGGACCTTCACCATCGGCGCCACGCAGTTGGTAGTGCACGAAGCATTCGTGATGACCTTGTGCCGGGCCGGATCGAGGCCCTCGTCGTTGACGCCGAGTACGACGGAGAAGTCTGCGTCGCCACAAGGAGCGCTGATGACGACGTGACCCGCGCCGGCCTCGATGTGCTTGGACGCGGTGGCGTGGGTACGGAAGATGCCGGTCGACTCGATGACGACGTCGACACCCAGATCGGCCCACGGGAGAGCACCGGGATCCCGCTCGGCGAAGACGGCAAAACGATCACCATCGACGTCGAGATGTCCATCGACCACGCGGACGTTCCCGCCGAAACGCCCGTGGACGGAGTCGTTCTTGAGCAGGTACGCAAGCGTACCGGCATCGGTGAGATCGTTCACGGCCACGATGTCGAAACCGGCACCGCCCTTCTTGGCGGCGCGGAAGAAGTTCCTGCCGATCCGCCCGAAACCGTTGATCGCTACCTTCATGGATGGGCCCCTCCTGGGTTGGTTTGGTTCGAGATGAGGCGATCCAGCACCGCTGCGAGGCGTGCCGGATCGTGCCGCGGCCAATCCGCATCGGGGTCGGCGACGTCGGCGAGGACCACGTCTACGCCGTACGTCTCCACGACCTCCGGCTCGACGACGAGCGGCTCGAGCGGTGGTTCGACGCTGACGTGCACCTTGTTCGCGACGATTGTACCCGGCTGGCGGATGCCGGTGATATCGAGCAGAGCCTGGAGATGATCGGCGCAATCCATCCCCAGCGTCTCGCCGTCCTGTGTGATGAGGTTTGCCACATAGACGAGCTCGGCGCTCGAATCGTTGACTGCATCGACGATCCCCGGCACCACGAGCACCGCCATGATCGAGGTGTACAGGGATCCGGGACCGAGGACGATCTGGTCGGCGGTCCGAATCGCATCGACGGCGCTGGGACCGGCAGACGCTCCCCGGGGCTCGACATGGAGTGCGTCGATCTTGCCGCGGTGCAGCGCGATCGCGACCTGGCCCGCAACGTTCGACCCCTCAATGGAGGCATGGAGCCTGAGCCGCTCCGGAGCGGCTGGGATGACGGCGCCCACGGAGCCGAGGAGCCGCTCCGCCTCCCGGAGTGCGAGCTCAAAATCTCCCTCGAGGGCGGAGAGAGCGGCGAGGATCAGGTTGCCCAGCGAGTGCCCCTCCACGTCCCCCGTCTCGAAGCGATGGTCGAACAGCCTCCTCCACACGGACTCTGCAGGGGTGAGGGCGAGCAGGCACTGCCTGATGTCGCCGGGGGGCGGGATGTCAAGGGCCGGGGCCAGCCTGCCCGATGACCCGCCGTCGTCGGCGACGGTGACGATCGCGGTGATGCGACCCGCATACCGCGTCATCGCTCGCAGCGCCTGCGCAAGACCGTGGCCGCCGCCGATGGCCACCACGGCGGGGCCACTGGGAGATTGTGGTAGGGGGTCGAGCGCAACGACCGGCATGCCGCGCAAGTCCGCGACGCGTCTCGTTCCCCCCCGGATGGGTGTCATTGCGACCCGTCCTCGACATCACGGTGCCGCACGACTACATCGATGTCCGTGCCGGTGAGCGCGGCGCCTATCTCTTCTGCGATCGCGACCGAACGGTGTTTGCCGCCCGTGCAGCCGACCCCGATCGTCAGATACGCCTTGCCCTCGTCTTCGTAGTGCGGGATGAGGAACTCGAGCAGGCCGCGGATCCGTTCCATGAACTCCTCTGCGCTGGCCCTCGTCAGCACGTACTCCCTCACCTCGTCGTCGAGTCCCGTCAGCTCACGCAGCTCGGGAACCCAATGCGGGTTCGGGAGGAACCGGACGTCGAACATGAGATCGACGACCCTGGGGACCCCCCTCTTGAAGCCGAACGACGTCACATCGACCCGCATCCGGCGATCGGGCAGGCTGGCGACGAACGCCTCTTCGAGCCGCTTCCGGAGTTCGTGCACGTTGAGGTTGGTGGTGTCCACGATGATGTCGGCCTTGCCGCGAATCTCCTCGAACCTGGCCCGCTCAGTCGCGATCTTGTCGGCGAGGGAGCCTTCCCGGACGGGGTGCATCCTCCTCGTCTCCTCGAAGCGGTCGATCAGGGTCTGGTCGTCTGCGTCGAGAAACAGCACGGTGGTACGGATACCTCTCCCGAGCAGACCGAGCAGCGTGTCGTCGAGATCGGAGGCGGTGATACCGACCCGGGTATCGGCGACGAGCGCCACCTTGCCACGGGTTCCCTCGGCGAGCCCCACCTGATCCACGACGTCGACCATCAAGGTCGGCGGCAGGTTGTCCACGACGAAGTACCCCGCGTCCTCGAGCACGTTCGCCGTCGTCGAACGTCCCGCACCCGACATGCCGGTCACGATGATGACCCTGGATTCGGCCACGACGCTTCTCCATCGGGTGGAACAACTCGCCGGACGCCCCGGGCGGGTGCTCCCGCGCGATGACACCGTCACCGGCACGGTATCAGAGCCACGCCTTGCGCCGGTGCCTCCGCCCGGCGCGTCCCGGCGATCGCCTCCTCAGCTGTGCAGCGCCTCGTAGAGATCCACGGCCACCTGTTGCGGAACGACCTCAGCGAGCTGTGCGACGTCCGCGTTGCGCATCCGCTTCAGGGACCCGAAGCTCCTCAGCAGGGCTCGCTTCCTCACCGGACCGACCCCCGGCACGTCGTCCAGCACCGAATCGACCATCCGCTTCCCCCGCACCGTCCGGTGGTAGGTCACGGCGTAGCGGTGCGCCTCGTCCCGGATCCGCTGGATCAGGTAGAGAGCTGGCTCTCCCCTCGGGATGAGCAGGGGGCTGCCGTGACCGGGGCGGTAGATCTCCTCGAGCTTCTTCGCAAGGCCCACCACCGGGATGTCGAGAGCGAGATCGTCGAGCACGCGTACGGCCCTGCCCAGTTGACCCGCACCGCCGTCGATCACCACGAGCGAAGGCGGGTACGCGAACTTCCCTCGCTCCTCGACGGGCAGATCCCGGTCGGCGAGGTATGCGGTGAATCGCCGCCGCAGCATCTCTTCCATGGCGGCAAAGTCGTCCTGACCGTCGACCGTCCTGATCCGGAACCGGCGATAATCCGACTTCTTGGGCAACCCGTCCTCGAATACCACCATGCCCCCGACCGTGTCTCGTCCCTGAATCGTCGAGATGTCGTAGCACTCGATGCGCAGTGGGGCCCGCGCCAGCTCGAGGTGCACCTGGAGGCTCCGCAGATCGCGGGCCCTGGCGTTGTGGTCAGACGCCCGCTTCAGACGGTGTCGAGCGAACTCCGCGGCCGCGTTGGCCCGTGCGGTCTCCATGAGCCGTCGCTTTGCGCCGCGCCGCGGCACCCGGAGCGACACGCTGCTCCCACGGCGAACCGACAGCCATTCTTGCCACAGCACCGCATCCTCCGGCAGCTCCTGAACCAGCACCTCACGGGGCGGCGTCTCGTCCCCGTAGAGCTGGCCGATCATGGCGCCGACGAGCTCAGCCGTCGTCACATCCTCTACCTTGTCGACCACCGCCGTCCTGCGCCCCGTGACCCTGCCCCGTTTGACGTTGAGCACGGTCAGCACGAATTCGAGGTCGTCCTCCTCGAATGCCACGAGATCGAACGTCTGTCTTCCCTGGGTGACGAGCTCCTGGCGCGCCAGCGCCTTCTCGACCGCCGCGAGCTGATCGCGGACCCGCGCCGCGCGCTCATACTCCTGCGCAGAAGCCGCCTCCTCCATCTCCGTCCGGAGGCGCGTCAGGGTCGCTTCGCTCTCTCCGTCGAGAAAGGCCGCCATGCCGTCCACGTATGCCTGATACGCCGGGACCTCCACCTCGCCCACGCAGGGGCCGCTGCATCGCTCGATGTGGAACAGAAGACAGGGCCGGCCCAGCGACTGGTGAGTTCGGAACTTCGAGTCGGTGCAGCTCCGCACGGGGAACGTGCGCAGCAGCAGGTCGCGCGTCTGGCGGATCGCATAGGCGTGGGCGTACGGTCCGAAGTACTGCACGCCCTTCCGCCGCTTGCCGCGCATCACTGAGACACGAGGCCACTCCTGGTGTCTCGTGAGCGCGAGGTAGGGGAAGCTCTTGTCGTCACGGAGCTTGATGTTGAACCGGGGACGATGCTCCTTGATGAGGGAGTACTCGAGCATGAGTGCGGCGACCTCGCCGTCCGTCACCATCCACTCGACGGAGTCCGCGTGGTCGACCATGGTGCGGGTCCGGGGTGGAAGGTCCCTGGCGAAGTAGTTTGCGAGACGCCGCCTTATGCTCTTCGCCTTGCCCACGTAGAGAACGGCACCCGCGGCGTCGCGGAAAAGGTAGGCCCCGGACACGTCGGGGATCGAAGAGCTCGGAGGGCGGCGCAGCATCGCACCGCGATGTTAGGAAGGGTCCCCTGCGACACCGGCGCGTCGGGTCAGGAGGCGGCCGCCACCGAGCGCGCCTTGCGCTGATCGAGGAGCCGGTCGACGCAGTAGGGCTCATCGACCGGGATCGCATCGATCCGCAGCGAGGCGACCTCGTCCACCGTCATCCAGGGCGGCGGTGCGTAATGCACCTCCAATTCGGGGATCTCCGAGACGATGTGGTCTTCGGAGTCGGCGAGCACATAACCCCAAACCCTCCCGCTGCCGAATTCGAAGGCGACGAGGAAGCCGTCCATCGCAAACCTCTCCTGCTGGTCCAGGGTGAGCATCGGCAGCTCAGCGATCTCGCTTGAGCCTGTGCCGTCACCCCGATGCGGTGCCGTTGCGCCACACGGCGCCGAACATCCTGGGAAAGTGTTCCTGCCCGAGGAGCGAGGGCGACCTGGCGACGGCTCGATCGGTGAGAGCTCGTTCGGCGAACGACTCCAGCGACCAGCCCGCTGTGGCGAAGGTCGTCAGGAGATCACCCAGCGACCGGTGGTGGAGCGTGACCTTCGCCGGGCCCACAGGCTCCTCGCTCACCGCATCGTTGAGGTACGGGCCCCACCGCCACAGGACCTCGCCGTCGCGCTCGTCGAGGATCGGACCCGAGCCGGGCGCGGTGTACGCCGGGTGGTTACCGATCACCACCAGCCTGCCCCCCGGCCGCACCACGCGGGCCAGCTCCGTGACGAGCGAATCGAGGTGCGGCATGTGCTCGAGCACGAACATCGCAAAGGCGCACTCGATGGCGTCGCTCCGCAGCCAGCCGAGATCCGGCATCTCGGCGCACACAACGGGTCCGGCTCCGGTGGCCTCCGCCAGCAAGGGCCGGGACACATCGCACCCCAGGATCGACAGGCCCGAGAGATAGCGCATCGCCTGGCCCTCACCGCACCCCAGATCGAGCACCCGGCCCCCGGGATCACCCACCAGCTCCGCCAGCCACGGGAGGACATCCTCGGAGTAGAGCGGATCCCTGCTCCCCTCGTCGATCCACCATGATGCGAGGGTCGCCCACTGGCTCGCAGCAGCCGACCCCGCTCTATAGGTTTCGGGGACGGGCCCGGTTGCTCCATCCTCAGGAATCGAGCACCTCGCGCAGGAACTTTCCGGTGTAGGACTCGGGGACGGAGGCGACGTGCTCGGGGGTACCGGCGACGACGACCCTGCCGCCTTCCTCGCCTCCCTCCGGCCCGAGATCCACGACCCAATCCGCGGACTTCACGACGTCGAGGTTGTGCTCGATGACGACCGCGGTGTTCCCGCCGTCGACCAGCCTGTGCAACACCCCGAGGAGTTTGCGGACGTCCTCGAAATGGAGACCGGTCGTCGGCTCGTCGAGGATGTAGAACGTTCGCCCCGTGGAGCGTTTGCCGAGTTCGCTCGACAGCTTGACCCGCTGCGCCTCGCCGCCCGACAGGGTCGGCGCCGATTGCCCGAGTCGCACGTAGCCGAGCCCGACGTCGTACAGCGTCTGGAGGATGCGGGCGATGCGCGGCTGGTTCTCGAAGAACTCGAGTGCTCCCTCGATGGACATGTCCAGCACGTCCGCGATCGAGTGGCCCTTGAATCTCACAGCCAGCGTGTCCCGGTTGTACCTGCGGCCCTTGCACGTCTCGCACTGCACGTACACGTCCGGAAGGAAGTGCATCTCGATGCGGATGGTGCCGTCTCCCTTGCACGTCTCGCAGCGCCCACCGGCCACGTTGAAGGAGAAGCGCCCCGGCTTGTATCCCCGCACCCGCGCCTCGGGCGTGGCGGCGAAGAGCTCGCGGATGATCCCGAACACCTTGGTGTAGGTCGCGGGATTGGAGCGCGGCGTGCGTCCGATCGGGGACTGGTCGATGTCGATGACCTTGTCGATGTGCTCGATACCGTTGATGCGCCGGTGCCGTCCCGGCAGGGCTCGTGATCCGTGCAGGCTGGCGTGGAGACCTCGCGACAGGATCTGCTCGACGAGTGAGGACTTACCCGATCCCGACACACCCGTGACCGCGACGAAACAGCCGAGGGGAAAGGCGACGTCGATGCCGCGCAGGTTGTTCTCGGCCGCACCCACCACGTCGAGCGACAGGCCGCTCCCCGTCCTCCGGGCCGCAGGGATGGGGATGGTCCGTTTCCCACTGAGGTAGTCCCCGGTGAGGGATCGCTCCGCGGTGGTGAGATCCTCGAGCGTGCCGGAGACCACGATGCGGCCACCATGCTCTCCGGCCCCCGGTCCGATGTCGACGATGTGGTCCGCGGTGCGGATGGTCTCCTCATCGTGCTCCACGACGATGAGCGTGTTGCCGAGATCGCGGAGACGGATGAGCGTCTCGATCAGCCGCCGGTTGTCCCGCTGATGGAGGCCGATGGACGGTTCGTCGAGGATGTACAGCACACCGACGAGACCCGATCCGATCTGTGTGGCGAGCCGGATGCGCTGCGCCTCGCCGCCGGCGAGGGTCGCTGCCGATCTGGCGAGCGTCAGGTAGTCGAGCCCGACATCAACCAGGAAGTCGAGCCTGGCGAGGATCTCCTTGACGACGAGGGCCGCGATGACCCGATCCCTCTCGTTGAGCTCGAGGGCCTCGAAGAAGGCCGCGGCCGCTCGCAGCGGCCGTGAGGACACCTCGTAGATGTTCGCCCCCGCCACGGTGACGGCCAGCGAGACCGGGTTGAGACGCCCTCCCTCGCAGGTATCGCAGGGCACCTCCCTCATGAACTGCCGGTAGCCTTCACGCGCCCCCTCGGAATCCGACTCGCGATACCGCCTGTCGAGCCAGGGGATGGCGCCCTCGAAGCGCGCCTCGTAGCGGCGGCGCCGGCCGAATCGGTTGAGGTAGCTGACCGTGTACTGCTTCTCCCCGGTCCCGTGGAGGATGATCTGCTGCTGCTCATCCGGCAGGTCCTCGAACGGCGTCTCCATGTCGATGCCCGCGGCTGCACCGACTGCGGACAGCAGCCGCTGGTAGTAGCGCATCCGGTGCCTCCCCGACCAGGGGGCGACGGCGCCTTCCTCGAGACTCAGGCCCGGCTGGGCCACCACGAGGGTGCCGTCCACCTGATACCGGGTGCCGATGCCGCTGCAGGCGGTGCACGCTCCGTATGGACTGTTGAACGAGAAGTTCCGCGGCTGGAGCTCTTCGAAGCTGTGGCCACAGACCGAGCAGGCGAACCGCTGGCTGAAGGTCAGCGTCGGTCCTTCGATCACCTCGACGATGGCGACGCCCTCGGCCAGGTCCAGCGCCGTCTCGAGCGAGTCCGTCAGCCTGCGCTCGATGCCGGTCTTGCGAACCAGGCGGTCGACGATGACCTCGATGCTGTGCGTGTAGTAGCGGTCGAGTTGGATGTCCTCGGTCAGGTCCCGAACTTCGCCGTCGATCCGCGCTCTGGAGAAGCCATCGCGGGCCAGGTCCTTGAGGAGGCCTTCGTACTCGCCTTTCCTCCCCCGGATGACGGGAGCAAGGATCTGGAATCGGGCGCCTTCCTCCAACTCGAGGATCTGGTCGACGATCTGCTGCGGCGTCTGCCGGGCCACAGGGTTGCCGTCGTTCGGGCAGTGCGGCACCCCGATCCTGGCGAAGAGGAGCCGGAGATAGTCGTGGATCTCGGTGACCGTGCCAACGGTCGAGCGCGGGTTGCGGCTCGCCGTCTTCTGATCGATCGAGATGGCCGGCGAAAGACCTTCGATGAAGTCGACGTCGGGCTTGTCCATCTGACCGAGGAACTGCCTCGCATAGGCGGAGAGGCTCTCTACGTACCGGCGCTGCCCCTCCGCGTAGATGGTGTCGAACGCCAGAGATGACTTACCCGAGCCGGAGAGCCCGGTGAAGACGATGAGCTGGTCACGCGGTAGCTCGAGGTTCAGGTTCGCGAGGTTGTGCTCTCTGGCCCCCCTCACAACGATCTTGTCGGTCGCCACGCCTCTCCGTCCTCCGCCGCCGTCGCGCCGCCCGCGACATTCGCGGCGAGTGTAGTGAACGGCCCCGACGTGAATTACACCGACGAAACTCTGGCACGGAGCTCCAGACCGCCCCGAACCACGATGAAGGCCGTCACTGCGACTGGCAGCATCACGAGCGGGGAGGCGCCGAACAGCGGAGCGAGAAGGTGCAGGAGACCCGCAGACCACATGACGCCTGCCGCAGCTATCTGCCACCGCATTCCCCTCTCGTCCGGCAGGCCGACGGCCAGGAGGAGCAGCCCTGCCTCGTAGAACAGCGGTTGGGGCATGATCGCCACGATCACGGCAGCCGCCACTGCGGCTCTCAAGAGCGGAGAGGTGGGAGCGCGGCGCCACACCAGCGCAGCCAGCCCGAGCCCGGCGACTGCGATCACGGCCCCCACTACGACGGCGATACCGTCACCCGCACCGAGCACGTGCTCCAGCAGCCCTGCGATCGAGATGAAGTTCTCGCCGTTGGCCCCCACGTTGAGATCGCGGAAACCGGCAGCCTGGGACCACCAGTCCCCGACCCACCCCGCTCCGGCGAGCGCAGCGCCGAACGTTGCGAAGCCGGCTGCACCGATCGCCCATCCCCCGAGCATCTTCCATCTCCGACTCACCAGCACGAGCGTCACAAGCGGGATGCCGAACTGCGGCTTGTAGAGGGCGAGCGCCGCCACGACACCGGCGAGCACCGGCCGGTCTTCGTAGTCCAATCTGGCCAAGGCGGCGAACAGCAGCAGGGTCAGGGCCGAGTTCTGGCCCCCGGTGACGGCGCGCAACATCGGGTAGAACGTCAGAGCGAAGGCAAAGGGCACGAGGACGCCGCCTCCCAGCCACGGGATGAGCGGCCGAACGACGACGATTGCCGCCAGCAACGCCAGCGCCATGAGGACGGTGTGCACGACGTACGCCGTCCGATACCCCAGCGGGACCAGCGGCCGGTAGAGCGCCGCTACCTGCGGCGGGTAGGCGAAGTAGAGGAAGCTCCCCTCGTCCTCCCACAGGCCGGTCTGGGCGAGGAGCTGTCTCTGCGGCTCGTACAGCGCCTCCCAATCGCCTTCTGCTGCGATCGCACCGGCACCGTAGAAGGCGGGTAGGTCGCCGCCGAGCCTACCCCCGGGTGCATCTCCGCCGCTTCCCGCCGCCGTCGCGACGATCACGGCAACGGCCAGGGCGGCGATGAGCGCGATCGCGACCCGTGTGGCGCGGTCGGACGGCTGATAGCGGCTCGGCTCATCGCCTGCCATGACGGGGCTCCGGGGAACGGGCTTCACAGTGGACGGTATCGGACGCGGGGGCCGCGGCCTGAGCAATCGGCCGGGCCCAAGAGCGCGGGCCGTCCCGCCCTCTAAACCCATTGCGTCCGCCATCTCCCGCAACTCGCGCTTGAGCTCGTTCACCTCGTCACGGAGCCGGGCCGCATACTCGAAGCGCAGCTCTTTCGCGGCTTCGTGCATCTCCTCCTCGAGGCTCTGGATGAGACGCCGCAGGTCGTCGGTGGGCAGATCGAGAGGCTCTCGCCTTTGGACCTCACGCGCCCTGCGATCCGCGGCCGGTGCATCGGAGCTCTGTACGAGCTCGAGGATGTCCGAAACGCGTTTTCGAATGGTCTGCGGATCGATCCCGTGGGCCTCGTTGTGTTCCAGTTGGAGCTTGCGGCGCCGGTTGGTCTCGTTGACCGCGGACTGCATCGAGTCGGTGACATCATCGGCGTACATCACGACTTGGCCGTCGACATTGCGAGAGGCGCGGCCGATGGTCTGGATGAGGCTCGTCTTCGACCGCAGGAAGCCTTCTTTGTCTGCATCGAGGATGGCGACGAGCGACACCTCGGGAAGATCGAGGCCCTCACGCAGCAGGTTGACCCCGACGAGCACGTCGTACTCCCCGAGCCGGAGATCGCGCAAGATCTGGACTCGCTCCAGCGTGTCGATGTCGCTGTGGAGATAGCGGGCCTTGACTCCGAGCTCGAGCAGATAGTCGGTGAGATCCTCCGACATCTTCTTCGTCAGGGTGGTGACGAGCACCCGTTGGTCGCGCTCGCCCCGCACCCTGATCTCCTCGACGAGGTCGTCGATCTGGCCCTTGGTGGGGCGTACGACCACCTCGGGGTCGACAAGTCCGGTGGGACGGATGATCTGCTCGACCACCTGCGTGGAGACACCCAGCTCCCAGGCCGCGGGAGTGGCAGACAGCAGCACGACCTGGTTCGTGAGCTCCTGCCACTCCTCGAAGGTGAGCGGGCGGTTGTCTACGGCGGAGGGCAGACGGAAGCCGTGGTCGACGAGCACGTCTTTGCGCGAGCGATCTCCCGCGTACTGGCCATGAATCTGTGGGATCGCCACATGGCTCTCGTCGATGATCATCAGATAGTCGTCCGGGAAGTAGTCGAGCAGGCAGTACGGCCGCTCACCCGGCTCGCGCCCGTCCAGGTACCGGGAGTAGTTCTCGATGCCCGCGCAGAAGCCGACCTCTCTCATCATCTCCATGTCATAGGCGGTGCGCATCCGCAGACGCTGCGCCTCGAGCAGCTTGCCCCCGCGCTCCAGCTCGGCCAAGCGCTCGTGCAGCTCGATCTCGATGCCACCGAGGGACCGCTCCAGACGTTCCCTCGATGTCACGTAGTGGGTGGCAGGGAACACGAACAACTCCCGCTGCTCACCGAGGATCTCGCCGGTAACCGGGTTCATCCGCAGAATGCGCTCGACCTCGTCACCGAAGTACTCGACGCGGTACGTCGTCTCCTCGTACGTGGGAAAGATCTCCAGCGTGTCGCCTCGAAGCCGGAAACGGCCCCGGATGAGGTTTACCTCGTTGCGCTCGTACTGGATTTCCACCAGCCGGTTGACCGCCACGTCGAGGGGAAGCTCGACACCGCGCACGAGACGGAGCAGCTGACCTTCGTATTGCTCGGGGGATCCGAGCCCGTAGATGGCAGACACCGATGCGACGATGATCACGTCGTCCCTCGCGAGCAACGCCGCTGTGGCCGCGTGCCGGAGCCGGTCGATCTCGTCGTTGACCGTGGACTCCTTCTCGATGTAGGTGTCGGTCTGTGGGATGTACGCCTCTGGCTGGTAGTAGTCGTAGTACGACACGAAGTACTCGACGCGGTTGTCGGGAAAGAACTGCCGGAACTCGTTGGCGAGCTGGGCACCGAGTGCCTTGTTCGGCGCCAGGACGAGGGTCGGCTTCTGCACCTTCTCGATGACCCAGGCCATCGTTGCGGACTTGCCGGACCCGGTGATGCCGAGCAACGTCTGGAAGGCGTCGCCGCGCTCGATGCCCTCGGCAAGGCGCGCGATCGCCTCCGGCTGGTCGCCGGCGGGCCGGAACTCGGACTTCACCACAAACGGCGGCATACCCGCACGACTGTACCGGTATGGTGTGACACGAAGGACGCCGATCAGCGCCCGGCGGCCACCTCGTCCCACACGGCGTCGGCGGCGACCCGCAGCTCCGCGAGACCGGCATCGTTGACGATCACGTGATCTGCGATTGCACGCCACTCCGCTCGACCGGGTTGTACCGCCATGCGCGCTCGCGTGTCACCCGGGTCCCCACCCCTCTCGGTCACCCGTTCCAGACGCACCGCGGAGCCGGCCTCGACCAGCACGCGAACCCACTCCGGCCCGAACAGAGGCTTGATGAGCGGCAGCTCCACCACCACAGGCCGGGGGTCCGCCGCCGCGGCTCTCTCGAGGATCGCATCCCGGATGTGGGGGTGCGTCATCCCTTCGAGCTCGCGAAGCTGCTCCTGGTCCGGGAACACGACGGCAGCGAGGGCTCTGCGGTCGATCCTGCCCTCGATCACCGTCATCGGCCACCGCCGGCCTACCTCGTCGTGCGCACTGCCACCGGGAGCGAGGATCTCGTGACCGACCTCGTCGGCCGAGATCACGACGGCACCCCTGGCGCCGAACATGCCTGTGACGGTGGTCTTCCCGGAGCCGATGCCACCCAGGACCAGGATGCGCAACTGAGGAGGGGGATTGCCGGAAGGCGTCACCGGGCGACTGTACCCTTGCAGCGATGTACCCGGTTCGTACCCCCTGGGAGGTGCGGCTCGACTGGTCCCTGTCGGTGCTGCATTGGGGCTCCCTCGCCCTTGGTCTCTTCCTCTCCGGGATCAGCGACGGTGTCACGCCATCGGTGACGCTTGCCGCGATGCTCGCCGCCACCTACGTGATCGCGATGCAGGCGCTCCCACGAAGGCTCAGGGATCATGAGATCGTCGGTGAGATCCTGGCCGTGTCCGGGGTCGTGGTCGCTCTGCTGTCCATCTCGCTCACCGGCGGGATCGGCAGCCCGTACGTCCTGTTCCTCGCAGCCCCGAGCTTCTTCGCCGGGGCCTTTCTCGGTTTTCGCGTTGGACTCGAGACGGCGTTGCTGGGGAGCACCGGGCTGCTCGCGGTGGTTTCCGCGCTCAGGCAGGAGATCCTCACGGGTTCCGTCTTCCAAGCGATCATCCTGTATGTCCTCATCGCAGTGACCTTCAGCCAGGCACGACGGCTGCTGGTCGAGGAACGGGCCAGAAGCGACGCCCTCGAAGCCGCCAGCGCACTGACGATGGAGCGAATGGAGCGTCTGGAGACCGCACACAACCTCCTCACCAGCCTCAGCGAGCTCGCAAACGCGGCAGAGCTCAACCCGGTCACGGTCGGGGAAGCAGCCCTTCGAGACCTCGCGCTCGTCGTGCCCTTCAGTGCGGGCGAGGTCGTCCTCAACGACGACGACGGCGCCGTCGTCGTCGCACGCCGCGGGGAAGAGGCGGAGAGCGAGAACTCGTCGTTGTACCCGATGCTCATGGCAGGCTCGCGGCTGGGCCACCTCGAGTTGTGGCCCACCACAGAATCCGGACTCGAGGACTACCAGGAGACGATCCGGTCGGCGCTCCAGCCTGTGGCTCTCGCCTTCGACAACATCGTGCTCCTCCAGGAGATCGCCCAGCGTGCCGTCAGGGAAGAGCGAGCCCGCGTGGCGCGTGATCTGCACGACGACATCGGTCCTTCGCTGGCGTCGCTCGGTCTGGCGATCGACATGGCAATCCATCAGTTCCCGACTGCCCCCGAGCTGGCGCGCCATCTCGACTCCGTGCGTCGCCACGTGACCATGCTCGTCGAGAACGTCCGCACGACCGTGTCGGACCTCCGACATGAGGCGACGGAGAGCCTCGTCGAGCTATGCCACAGGGCGGCTGCCGAGGCGGGGGCCGAGGGCCCGGCGATCATCGTCGAACTGACCGAGGAACGCCCCCCGCGACCGCTGATCGCCGATCAGCTGGGGGCGATCCTCACCGAAGCAATTCGCAACGCCGTCGCACACGCCGAGGCGTCCTCGGTACGCGTCACCGGAGCCGTCGACAGGGATCGGGGCCGTGTCACGGTGACCGACGACGGCAAGGGCTTCGATACCTCGATTCAGCCCGAAGGGCATTTCGGTCTGCTCGGAATGCGGGAACGTGCCGACAAGATAGAGGTGGAACTCGTAGTCACGTCTGAGCCAGGGCACGGCACCGTCGTCACCGTCGCGTGGGGATCGTGAGACCGTGACCTTCGACGTCGTCATCGCAGACGATCACAGCCTGCTCCTCGAGGGGCTGAGCCAGGCCCTCGACGGCATCCCGGACATCAACGTGATCGGCACCGCAGCGACCGGCAACGAACTGCTCGAAGTCGTGCAACGGCGCAGACCGCACGTCATGCTCGTCGACATCGAGATGCCCCATCTGACCGGCATCGCCGCGATCGCGAGGTTGGAGGACCCGCCGCCCACGATCATCGTGACGATGCACACCGCCGAGGAGCAGCGCCGGAAGGCCGCTGCCGTCGGTGCCGTCGGCTTTCTCTCGAAGTCGACGCCGCTGCCCGATCTCGCGGCCGCCATTCGTGCCGCAGCGCTCGGTGAGGACTTGATGGACACGGACGACCTCGCATCGATCCTCGATGAACACCGGCAGCCCGTCCTCGACGCCGGTGCCGCCTCCCTCACGGCGAGGGAGCGGGAGATCCTGAGGTTGCTCGCCTCCGGGATCAGCAGGACGGACGATCTCGCCGACACGCTCTTCATCTCGCAGAAGACGGTCAAGAACCATCTCGCCAGCATCTACACGAAACTGGCCATCACCGACCGCGCCCAGGCGGCCGTCGAGGCCATTCGCCTCGGTCTCCACCGCGAGGATTCCTAGCTCGGCCGGGTCCAATCGCAGGTGATGAGCCCGACACCGGGGGTCGTACACCCGGAAATGGGTCGCCCGGCCTATGGCCCTCGCCTCCCGCGATGAATACAGTCGCCACTGGATCACCCTGCCATAGGAGGTAGACATGCTTCGCATGTGGACGGCCATTCAGAGCCGCCTTTCGAGCGAAGAGGGCGCCAGCCTCGTTGAGTATGCGTTGCTCGTCGCTCTGATCGCAGTGGTCGCCATCGTGGCCATCTCGGTGGTCGGTGAGAAAGTTTCCTCCACCTTCTCGGAGATCGCAGACACCCTCTGAACCAGGGCCAGAAAACGGACGAGGGGCGCCTCTCGGCGCCCCTCGTCGCGTCGTGATGCGATGCGCCTCCGGGACGGTCGATCGGAGCGGGAGATCCGGCCGTCCGCAAGAACGGGTCTCAGCCTGTGGCCGCCATCACGACGAAGTGCGCATCGCGGTACCGCTCCACCCAGCCGTCGTCCGTGAGCGCACCGACGATGGGCCACTCGGGCTCGAGGAGCGCCTGCCGAATAGACAGACGTTCGAAGACCTCGCGGTACCCCTCGCCACCGACGCAATCCGCGGGCCTGCCACACGCCAGCCGGACGTCGTGGAACGTGCGGAATCCCTCCTCGCCGAACAACTCGGCGCGGTCGTCGATGAAGACCAGACGCTCCGGCCACTCCGCATAGATGAGATACCCGCCCACGGCGGTCCCGTGGAAGAGAGGTGCACCGTCCTCCACCGCCTCGAGCGCCGCCGCATCCGGGAAACGGTTCTCGTCCAGTTCGACGTCCCGGGCGAGTCCGAGCAACGCAAAGCCCACCATGACGGTCACAAAGGCCCAGTTCACGATCTGGCTGTCATCGCGGCGTCGCGGCTCCCGCTCTGTCACGAGAGCCAGCGAGGCGTGCGGGGCGAGCACGATCAGTGCCGGATAGAGGTTGCGGTTCGCCAGCATGCCGAAGAAGGCGAACGGCCCGAGCAATACCAGGTCACGACGTGAGATCTTCCCCGACGCCGAAGCGACGAGGAGTCCCGCGAGACCGATCGCATACGGGACGACGAACGGGCTGCTGAAGTCCGGCGACTGCCACTCGGTGATGAGGTCGAGTGCGCCTCGCGCCCCGAGAAAGTCGACGAGGATCCGCCACACGCCGACACCGTGCGCCGTCATGGTTGCAAGCACCACGGCGGCCAGCGCCGTCCCCGCCCTTTGCTTCGAGCGGCCGCGCACCGCGTCGAGCACGATCACGCCGATGCCGAGAACGAAGGAGCCGTGGACCGCAGCCCATGCCCATATGAGCGGTGGCAGCACCCAGAGATCGGCGTCGGAGCGTTGGAGGACGAGCACGACGATCGCGAGTGCGAGATAACTGAAGATCACCGGTCTCGGCACGGCGAATGGCGCCCCCTGCCACGCGACGACGAGCATCGCCACCGCGGTCGGCGCGATGCGGTGCGTCGTGCCGTACACCGCCATGCCTACCGCTACGAGGGTGAGCGACACGACAGCGAAGAGCAGCAGGTGCACCCAACCGATCCCACCGGTCAGGTTCTCGAGGAATCCGTACCCCAGCTCAGCGAGCCACGACTGGGTCCTCCATGCGTCGCCGGGCGACGTGAACGAGAACGGGTCCGTGGTGAACACCCGGCCCAGATCGAGCTGTGCCGTCCCCGCCCTCACGTGCCATAGGAAGGAGTTGTCGCCGACGGCCCTGAGCCCGACGACCCACGCGATCCACACAAACGGCAGGAGGAGCCACAGATGCCGGATGGTGAGCCGAAAGCCGGGACGGGCCGTTCTAGCCCTTGTGGCGGGCCTGGAGGGGCTCTGAAGCGATGCCATGGTGGAGCGCGGACTGTGGGATCCGGCGGATCGACAGCCTAGGAGGATGCTGAGGCAGCACGACGGAGTCCGGGGCTCGCCGGCAACGTCCCGGGTACGGGGCGCCGCGAGTGGGTCGACGAGCCCGAGAGACGCACGTTCAGCACCCTCCTAGAGGTTCAGGTTGTCGATGATCTGGATGACGGCCGGTCCGAGAAGGACCAGGAACACGCTGGGGAAGATGAAAAGCACGAGCGGGAAGACCATCTTCACGGGAGCCGCGAACGCACGTTCCTGAGCGCGCTGCCTTCTCCGCACCCGGATCTCATCCGCCTGCACCCGCAGCATGCGGGCGATCGAGACACCGAACTGGTCGGCCTGGTTCATCGAAAAGATGAACGAGTTCAGGTCATCGACATCGGTCCGCTCCGCCAGCGACTTCATCGCATCGTGCCGGGAGACACCGACGCGCGTCTCCTGGAGCATCCGGGCGAACTCGTCGCTCAACTCGCCCGGGACGTTCTCGACGACACGGCCCAGCGCCGCCTCGAAGCCGAGACCGGCCTCGACGCTGATGACGAGGAGATCGATCACGTCCGGGAGGTCTTGCTCGACGGCGGCCTTGCGCTCGTCGATCCGCCTGCTCAGGACGGCCTCCGGTCCAAACAGACCAGCGAGACCGAGCAGGCCCGCGACGGCGAGCTTCTGGCCCCCGGACACGAAACCCTGCGCAACGAAGATCCCGATCACGGCCGCGACGATGGCAACGACCCGAACCGACGCCCACGAGTTGGCGTCCACGCGGGGCGCCCAGCCGGCGATGACGAGACGTTGCGTGGCGCGCTGGCCCCAGCCCTGAGGAGTGAATCTCATGAAGAAGCCGCCCAGCTTCGAGACGAGCGGCGCCAGCGCACGCTCTGCGAAGCTCTGCTGGAGCAGGTCCTCCCGTGATTGGAGACTGATGAGCCTGGCGCTGGAACGCTCCCCGGACCGCACCACGCCCAATCCGACGTACACGACCAGCGCGAGCACGCTGACCCCGACGGCTCCTGCTGCGAACGTGAGGCTGTCCATCAAACGTCCACCTTCACGATCCTGGTCAACCAGTAGATCCCGGTCAGCAGCATGAAGAGGACCCCCACGATCGCGATGATGCCCCCCGTCGACTCGAGCAGGGGTTGCAGATAGTCCCGGTTCGTCGTCCACAGGAACGCGAACAGGAAGAACGGCAGCGAACCCAGCACGATGGCCGAGATACGGCCCTCCGCGGTGAGCGCCTTCATCTCCCTACGGAGCCGGTTGCGTTGCAGCATCGTCTCGGCTGCCGTCTGAAGGACCTCAGCGAGGTTGCCTCCGACTTCGCGCTGAATGCCGATGGCGAGCACCGCCCAGTCGAAATCGGTCGATTGCATGCGGTCGGCGACGTCCTTGAGCGCCTCCGTCGGCGGGCGCCCCAGCCTGGTCTCGGTCATGGCCCTGTTGAACTCGCGTGCGGTCGGTTCTGGAGCCTCCTGGGCAACCGCCTCGACCGCCTGGAGCAGCGAGTAACCCGCCCGGAGGGACGTCGAGATCAGGTTGAGCGTGTCGGGCAGCTGACTCTCGAACCGCTTGCGTTCCCGGTTGGCGATGGACTGGACGGCGGCGCCCGCTATCAGCAACGAGAACCCGGCGCCCACGATCGCCCCGATCAGGCTCCGTGTGACGACGCCGGCCAGGAGGCCGACGAGGATCGCGCTCGCGATGGCCCCTGCGATGGCCTCCCCGGGTCGCAGCGGCAGGTTCGCCTGCTCCAGGGCTCGCTCGATCGTCGTGAGCAGGCCGCGCTCCTCGGCGACCACCTCGGCCTTGCTGACGAATCTCCTCAGCAGCGGCACGCGTTTCAGCCACCGGTTGTCGTCGTCCTCTTCGAGGTAGCTGCCGAGCCTTCCCCGAAGGTCGCTCTCCACGGCCGCATTGGGACCGAACAGGACGGCGATGAGGAGAAAGAGCGCAGCCCCCGCCGTGACGGCGCCGACGGCGATCAGCGTCGTGTCGCTCGAGCTCTCACGGGTCGACTGTGCGAAGGCCGGCCCCGCACCCGAGAGGGCGAAGAGGGGCACCATCGCTGCCAGCGCGACCGCACGTGTGCGGCTCATCTGGCGAACGGCTCAGGCTCGAACAGGTCTGCCGGCAGGGCGATTCCGAAGTTCGTGAGATTGTCGCTGAAGGTCGGCCTGATCCCGGTCGCCTTGAGCCGTCCCCGATCCACATGGGTATAGAGCTGTGTGGTCGTGATATCCGAATGGCCCAGCATCTCCTGAACCACGCGCAGATCGGCACCCCGCTCCAACAGATGGCTTGCGAAAG
>JBHHXA010000012.1:0-19890 GCA_046756805.1 Acidimicrobiia bacterium | reverse complement strand
CGCTCGGGGACGACAGGGAGACTCCGCAGCGGACGCTGGTCGGCGGATCGCTCTTCATGCCGGGCAGAGTCGGATCGCAATCCGGTGTCAAGGTGGTGTCGGTCGTGCCGGGCAGCCCGTCCGGAATCGTTGCGGTATTCGGAACAGATGGTGCCCCGCTCGGTGTCGTCGACGGGCCGGCGTTGACGGCCATCCGAACCGGTGCCGGGTGTGGATTGGCAACCGATCTCCTGGCCCCTGCCGACGCATCGGTGATGGGGATGCTGGGTGCAGGCGCCATGGCGGCCGACCAGGTGGCGGCAGTGCGGGCCGTGCGTCCCATCGAGCAAGTCCTCGTGTGGAGCCGGTCCATCGAGCATGCCGAGGCTCTGGCGGCGCAGCTCACGGGTGCGACCGCGGTCGAGCGTGCCGACGAGGCGGTTGCCGCCGCCGACATCGTCACTACGGCCACACCGTCCCGTGCCCCGCTCTTCGATGCCGCCTCCGTGCGCCCCGGGACCCATCTCAATGCCGTCGGTGCGTTCACCCCCGAGATGTGCGAGCTGCCTGCCGGCGTTGTGCGGTCGTCGTTCGTCGTGGTCGACGACGTCGATGCTGCTGCCGCCGAAGCAGGCGATCTCCTCCAAGCAGGTGTCGCCCCCGACGCCACCGTGGCAGACCTCCTGTCCGGCAGGAAGCAGCGCGGCGACGAACCGACCACGATCTTCAAGTCCGTCGGCATCGCCAGCCAGGACGTCGCTGCGGCTGTAGCCGCACTCGAGCGTGCCGGCGCGATGGGCATCGGCACCGAGGTGTAGCGCGCGCCGTCGCAGGCGGGCGGGTCGACTCGGGCAAGAAACCGAAAGCCCACGAGAGCGCCCCGTTCGCGACACAGCCATGATGGGCAGGGGCCCCATCTGTGGAGGAGGGCCGACCAAAGAGCCCGCCCCAGGCGGGCGAGTCGACCCGAGCAAAACGACCACTCCCCAGCCGGCCCCGAACCGCCACCACTCCAGACAGCCACGATGGGGCAGGGGCCCCATCTGTGGAGGAGGGCCGACCAAAGAGCCCGCCCCAGGCGGGCGAGTCGGCCCGGGCAAGAAACTACGCCAGGACGTTCTTGTCGGTCGTCGGGATCGGATCGCGGTCGTGGGAGTAGAAGCCCATATCGACGTCGGTGTCGTAGCGAGCGCGTTCTCCGGTGATCCACTCTGCCACCATCGCTCCGACCATGGGGGCCTCCTTGAATCCGTGACCGGAGAACCCGTTGACGACGACGAACCCGTCGATCGGGGTCGGGCCGATGACCGGATGCACGTCCTCCCGGTTGATGGTGTACACCCCCGCCATCCCGTCCGGGGTCCCGCGGTGCGGCAGGCTCGGGATCCTGTGATGCAAGGCGTGGATCTTGGAGTCGACGAAGGATCGGTCCGCATTCCGGTTGTAGGTATCGGGATCGGCCTCCTCCAGCTCGTCGGCTTCGAGGGTGGAACCCATCAGGATCTGCTGTCCCCCGCTCTCGGGTCGGAAGTAGATCCCTGTCGATGCGTCACCGACTACGGGAATCGGCTTCACGACCTCCGCCGGCAGCTCCCGATAGATGACCTGGACCCGGGTCGGCACGAGGGTCCACGGCATCTCGAACCCGGCGAGCCGGTTCAGTCCGTTGCACCAGGGCCCCGCGGCGTTGATGACGGTGCCGGCATGGATGCGACCTCCATCGGCGGTCTTGACACCGTATGCCTTCGAGCCCGTCGTGAGCACGTCGGTGACCTCGGTCCGCATGCGGAGATCGATGCCCGCGAGCTCCACCGCATCGGCGAGATCCTGGAGCGCCTCGGTGGCGTCGAAGTAGCCGCTGTCCTGCTCGAGGAGGAATGCCTCGCCCTCACGACACTCGTGGCGTCGCTCTCCGGTGAGGTCGAACGGGGCATTGCAGGCCGACAGTGCGGGAAAACGCTCCTTGAGCTCGGTGGCGTCGATGGAGACGGCGTCGATGTCTTCGGCTCGCAGTCGCGCCACGTCCGCAGCCACTGTGGGACGGTCCTGACCCATGATCCACAACACGCCCACCGGGCGATACACGGCTTTGGGCTCCGGAAGCCCCGTGAACTCGGCCCAGTTTGCGAAGACCCGGTTGCCGTCCCGAGCCAGCCTGATGTCCTCTGGCTGGCTGTACCGCTGGCGGGTGACGGAAGCGGAGCCGCCGGTTGAGCCGTCTCCGAGCCCGGTTCCCTTCTCCAGAACGACCACGTCGAGGTCGCTCCTCCTACGCAATTGGTGGGCTATGCAGAGACCGATGATCCCTGCACCGATTATGACGACGTCTGTGGTTCTGGCCGGCATGAGAGTGCGAGCGTACTCCGGACACGGGTCGTGGCCGTCACGCCCGGCCTAACCTCGACATCGATGACCAGCGGCCCAGACGGCAGACGACGAAGAAGGCTCACGGCTACCGTCACCGATCTCGAGGTGACGAGACAGCTTGCGTACCTCGTCGGCGTGGCGCGGGACAGCGGCAACATCGCCGAGGCGGAGGCGAGCCTCTTCGAGCTGGGGCTGCTTGCGGAGACGGCAGGGTCGGACCCGGTAGGCGAGGCGTTGGTACGCAGGTCTTCGCCCGATCCCGCGCTCTTCATCGGCAAGGGCAAGGTCGCAGAGCTCACCTCGGAGACGAACGCCCTCGACGTGGACGTGGTCGTCTTCGACAACGAGCTGTCGCCTGCCCAGCAGCGCAACCTTCAGCAGATGTTCGAGTGCGACGTCGTGGACAGAGTCGCGCTCATCCTCGACATCTTCGCTCAACATGCAACCAGCCGGGAGGGGATGCTCCAGGTCGAGCTGGCGCAGCACCGCTACCGGTTGCCCCGGTTACGTGGGAAGGGAGTCGAGCTGAGCCGTCTCGGCGGCGGGATCGGTACCAGAGGGCCGGGGGAAACGCAGCTCGAGACGGATCGAAGGCGGATCCTCGAGAGAGTGCGGAAGCTGGAACGCATGATCAGCGACCTTGCGAACTCGAGACGCACCAGGACCAAGACACGGCGGGTGTCCGGCATCCCGATGGTCGCGCTCGTTGGCTACACGAATGCCGGCAAGTCATCGGTGTTCAATCGACTCACCGACGCAGGCGTCCTGGTTGCCGATCGATTGTTCGCCACCCTCGACTCCACGGTGCGAAGGCACGAACTCAGAGGGGGAACGGAGATCCTCCTCTCCGACACCGTCGGGTTCGTGCGGCGGCTCCCCCATCAGCTCGTCGAGGCGTTCCGTTCGACGCTCGAGGAAGTGAGCGACGCCGACCTGATGCTCCATGTGGTCGACGCCTCGGACGAGCATCCGGATCGCCAGATCGACTCGGTACGGTCCGTCCTGCGTGACATCGGTGCAGGGGACATCACCGAGATCCTCGTCGTGAACAAGACTGACGCCGCTTCGCCGGCCGCCGTCGAGAGGCTCCTCTCGCTGCACGCGGGCGCAGTCGCCGTCTCCGCCGTGACCGGAGCCGGGTTCGATCAGCTCGGGGACGCCACCATCGCCGCCCTCACAGCCCGGTCCGCAAGCCTGGACCTCCTCATTCCCTATG
The DNA here is from genome assembly GCA_046756805.1 of Acidimicrobiia bacterium. Taxonomy (GTDB): domain Bacteria; phylum Actinomycetota; class Acidimicrobiia; order Spongiisociales; family UBA5794; genus CAMYMC01. The sequence continues at coordinate 16,328 of JBHHXA010000012.1, read as the reverse complement.
ACAGAGGCGACAGACTGGCCGAGCTGCACCGTGCGGGAGACATCCTCCAGGAGGACCACGAGGACAGGGGCACCCGGGTGGTGGCCAGGGTGCCGGCAGACGCGGTCCACCGTTTCCAGGAGTTCGTCGTCGCCGCAGGGTGAGCCGCAGTGGACGGCGAATGGGTCAATGGTCGGACTCATGGCGCCGATACCGTCCTGGTACCAGGTGGAGGATGAGTGACGGCCAACCCGGGGCAACGATCACCGGGCGCGGAGCCAGAATGGGACATCGGCTCACTTCGTGCCGAGGTAGCCCGGCTGCGCGCTGCCTACAGCGCCGTTTCCCAGACGGCCGATGTTCGCAGCCGCTTCCTCGCACACATCAGCCACGAGTTGCGCACCCCCATGAACAGCATCCTCGGCATGGCGCGACTGGCGATGGCCACCGAGCTGACACCGGAGCAGCGGGAGTATCTCGACGTCATCCAGGAGTCCACAGAATCCCTCATGACGCTCGTCAACGATCTCCTCGACCAGGCAAAGATCGACGCCGGGATGCTCCTCGTCGAGGCTATTCCGTTCCGGCTCGACGACCTTCTTCGGGGGGCACTGCGCGGCATCCGCATCCTGACGAACCACAAGGGGCTCGAGCTGCAGTACGAGCTCGATGAAGGGCTCCCGGAGCTCGTGGTCGGCGATCCAACCCGGCTCCGCCAGATCGTGCTGAACCTAGTCGGCAACGCCGCGAAGTTCACCGAGTCGGGGACCATCGCGGTCACCGTCGCGGCGGCGCAGGACGCACCTGAGTGCGTGTTGTTCAACGTCACCGACACCGGGATCGGAATCGCTCCCGAGAAGCTCGAGACGATCTTCGAGGAGTTCCGCCAGAGCGACGAGTCGACCACCCGACGCTATGGCGGCACCGGTCTCGGGTTGTCGATCAGCGATCGGCTCGTCGAGCTCATGGGCGGCACGATGACCGTGACATCGCAGGTGGGCGCGGGCTCCACGTTCGAGTTCCGCGTGCCGCTGCCAGCAGCCCCGGACGTCGTCGCACCGCTCCGGCCTGCTTCGGCCGGGGCGACCAGCGTGCTGTGGCTGACCCATGAGCGAGCTCCGCATCACCCGCTGCTGGCCGCTGTCGCCGACGCAGGCATCGCACCCGAGGTACACACATCGGTCACGGCCGCGCTCGCAGAGCTGCGGACGGGGACGCAGGCGCCCGCAGCCGTCGTCGTCGACCTCCAGAACGGCGCTCTCGATGCGGCCTGGGAACTAGGGCGCGAGATCGCCGGAGCACCTCTCGTCGTGCTGACACCCGGTGGGCAGCGTGGCGACGCCGCCAGATGCCGCGAGATCGGCGTGGCCGCCTACCTGACGGGACCCATCGTCCCCGCCGACGTCGTCGACACCCTCGAGGCGGTGGTCGGCGGCGTGTCGGACCTCGTCACCCGTCACTGGCTGGCGGAGCGGAGACGCAGCCTCAGGATTCTCGTTGCGGATGACTCTGCGACGAATCGCTCCCTGCTCGCACGCCTCCTCGGGAGCCGCGGCCATCGCACTCTGACGGCTGCGGACGGTGGAGAGGTCCTGGCGATCGTGCAGTCTGAGCCGGTCGACGTCATCCTGCTCGATCTCCACATGCCGCGGCTCGACGGATTCCAGGCCGCGGAGCAGGTCCGCGCCCTCGACGGGGCGGCAGCGTCCACACCCATCATCGCGGTGTCTGGGAGCATCGGCGACCCGGGTCGGGTACGTTGCGCGGAGATCGGCATCGACGAATTCGTGGCCAAGCCATTCCAACCAGAGCAGCTCCTGGAACTGGTGGAGCAACTCGGCGCCTGACCGGATCCGCTACATGAGATCGAGCACGTCGGGCCTGCGCTGTTCCGGGTCGATCTCTTCTTCGGCCGCCTGTCTTCTCTGTGCCACCACGGGCACGAGCACTGCGGACACGTAGATGACCTGGATCACCAGCGCGGCGATCCCCGCGAGGGACAGACCAAGCTCGGGCGGGATGGAAGGCACCACGGGGATGATGGCCCCCAGCACCCATGCGAGCTGGAAGAACGTCTCCGAGTTCGTGAACGCCCTTCCCCGATGCACGATGGGCACGCTCGCCTGCAGCAGGCCGTCGAAACCGAACTTGGCGGTGCCCCAGGCGAATCCGGCTGCCGCAGCGAGCAGCGCCGCAGCAGGAAGCCCGAACACCTGGCCTGCAACGAAGGCGGCTCCCGCTTCGACGGCCAGCCCCGCCACCACCATCGGCTCCTCAGATATCCGCTTCTCGAGAACAGGCGTGATGAGGGCTGCAGCGAAGAACCCGACTCCTGCGGCGCCGAGCAGCGTTCCGAACTGACCGACGCTGGCATCGACATCGCGGAAAGCGAACGCCACGAGCAGCAGCAGGAACCCGTTGAGAAACCGCACACCGGCAGTCGCGAACCGTGCCAGCCGCACCGGCCGGGGCAGCATCGCCTTCCTCGCCTTCCGGCCCCGGCGCCGGCCGGACTCCTCAGCGGTGACGCTCGCCAAGGAGGGAAGCAGCCGGGCGGCGCGAGCCGACCAGGTGAACACGGCTGCGGCGATGACGAGCGGAAACCACGTCCCGAGCAACCACACGCCGAGGATCGCGGGAACCACGGCTGCACCCGCGAGCACCCCCGCCCGAGCCAGCTGCGCGTTGGCCGAGATGAAATCGCTGCGACGCTCGAGGACGACGGGGAGCACACTCGACCTCGCGATCCCATGGAAGCGGGACAACACGAGGGCGACGAACGCAAGGGGCAGAAGGAACCACAGCGACTCCTGCCAGATGATCATCATGATCGCCACCACGGCCCGAAGGCCCGCACTCAGGACGAGCCCGCCGCGGTATGCCGCAGGGAAACGCTCGAACACACCGCCGAGGAAGGGCCCCAGCACGCTGAAGGGCGCCAGGGTGACAAGGAGATAGAGCGCGACGTTCTCCCTGGCCTCGGCCGACGGCACCTGGAAGAACAATGACTGCGCCAGCGCTAGCGCGATCAGTGCGTCACCCGCGACAGAGCCGGAATGAGTCTCTGCGAGCCTGCGAAAGCCGGCGCCGCGGGACGTGAACATCTTCCGCACGCGTGACGCGGCCTTGCGGCTCCCGCCGCGGAAGGCTCCTCCGAGCCGCCCCGACCGGGCACCGGAAACCGGGTCCTGCTGTGGTGGCTCCACGCTCGTGGAAGTTAGCCGGTCCACCGGGCGATCCTCGCTGTTCGTGTGCAGACGCGGCCCCCGACCCCGTACCCTGGCGGCCCCCACCAGCCGAGGGAGCTCCGGGATGCAGAGCGAGACGCAATGAAGGTCGTCGTCGTCGGCGCCGGGTCGTGGGGCACGACCGTCGCGGCCCTCATCGGGCACAAGCAGCCGGTCACGCTGTGGTCGCGGCGCACCGCGCTCGCCGAGGTCATCAACGCTACGGCCGAGAACCCCGACTACCTCCCCCAGTGCCGGCTCCCCGAAGGCGTCGCCGCGACCTCTGATCTCGAAGCAGCGGTCGAAGCGGCCGACGTCATCGTGATGGGCGTGCCGTCTCACGGTTACCGGGAGGTCCTCGCGTCGTGTGCGACCCACATCGCACCGTCCACGCCAATCCTCTCTCTGTCGAAGGGGATCGAGCAGGGCTCGCTCATGCGGATGTCGGAGGTGACGGCGAGCGTCCTCCCGGGCCACGCCGTCGATCGTATCGGCGTCCTCACGGGACCGAACCTGGCGCGAGAGGTGATGACGGGCCAACCTGCGGCTTCCGTGGTCGCCATGGCCGACCTGGACATCGCTCGGGAGTTGCAGACCCTCCTCATGAGCAGGACGTTCCGGGTGTACACCAACCAGGACGTAGTCGGGTGCGAGGCCGCTGGTGCTCTCAAGAACGTCATGGCGATCGCGGCCGGGATGGCGAACGGACTCGGGTTCGGCGACAACACGAAGGCCACGCTGATCACGAGAGCCCTCGCCGAGCTCACCCGGCTGGGCGTCGCCATAGGAGGAAGCGTCCTCACCTTCGCCGGCCTCGCCGGGATGGGCGACCTCATCGCGACCTGCATGAGCAGCCAGAGCCGCAACCAGCGGGTCGGCTTCGGCCTGGGCCAGGGACGCAGGCTGGACGACATCGTCGCTGAGATGAACATGGTCGCCGAGGGTGTGAAATCAACGCGGGGCGTTCTCGATCTCGCCACCCGCCACGGAGTCGAGATGCCGATCGCCGAACAGGTCGGCCTCGTGCTCTACGAGAACACGCCCGCAGCAGCAGCCGTCGCGGCGCTCATGGGCAGGGAGGCGAAGGCGGAGATGGAGGGTATCGGCTGACGGACTTCAGGCGGGGCGTTCGAACCCCTGCCGCGCCTGCTCGACGGCGGCGAAGACGAAGCACTCCGGATGGTGATCGTTCACGATGCCCATCGCCTGCATGAACGCATACGCCGTCGTCGGACCGACGAATCGGAACCCGCGCTGCTTCAGCTCCTTCGCCATCGCCGTCGACTCCGGCGTGGCGGTGTCGATGATCCGATCCTCGGGATCCGGTTCGAACGACCAGAAGAAGGCACCGAGCGAGCCCGCCTCGTCGACGAGCTCGATGGCGCGGTGGGCGTTGTTGATCGTCGCTTCGATCTTGCCCCGGTGGCGGATGATGGACGCATCGTCGAGCAACCGCTCGACGTCGCCTTCACCCATTTCAGCGACGCGACCGGGGTCGAAGCCGTGGAACGCATCCCGGAAGCCGTCACGTCTCCTCAGGATCGTCAGCCAGCTCAAGCCGCTCTGGAAGCCCTCCAGGCAGAGCTTCTCGAAGAGGAGCCGGTCGTCATCGACAGGGAAGCCCCACTCCTCGTCGTGGTACGCGACGTAGTCGGGGGGCGCATTGCCCCAGTCACACCGGACGACTCCGTCGGCGCCGCTCCCCGCGGGAACGCTCAACTGCCCGCCTCCGCGGCGCTGGCCTCCGAACCGCCGACCGCATCCCGCTGCGCGGCGCGGCTGTGGTCGAGGATCATCGTCATCAGCGCCTCGACATAGTCGGGGTCGACGTCGTGCCGGACCGCGAGTTCACGAGCCTCGGCAACGAGCTCTGCCTCCCGCAGCGGGGACCGGAGCGGAATCCCCCGCGCCGACTTGATCCGCGCGATCTCGACCGATCCCTTGAGGCGGTCCGCCACCAGCCGGATGAGGTGGCGATCGATGCGATCGATCTCGTCTCGCAACGAGGGGATGCCTAGCGCCTCCATCAGCTGGGCGAAATCGGTCAGCCCGAGTTGGTTGCCGTTGCCGGCGATCGCCGTGTCGGGATCGGGGTGCACGGACACGATCAGGCCGTCTGCTCCTGCGCTGCGCCCCGCCAGTGCCAGCGGGCGGAGAATGTCGCTCACACCGGCCGTGGGTGCCGGATCGATGATGACGGGCAGGTGAGACAGACGCTGCACCACGGGCACGACCGAGATGTCGATCGTGTCGGAGGTCCGCGGATCGAAGGTGCGAGATCCCCTCTCGCACAGCACGACCCGTTCGTTGCCCTCGGCGAGTACGTACTCGGCCGCCATCAGCCACTCATCGACGGTTGCAGCTGCCGCACGGTGGATGAGAACCGGCCTCCCGGTACGACCCGCCGCCTGGAGGAGCACGAAGTTCTGCATGTTGTCGGGACCCACCTCGAGCACATCGACGTGATCGGCGACGAGATCGACGTGCCCGGGCTCGATGACCTCGGTCATTGTCGGTAGATGGGCCTCATGCCCTGCCTTCTCCAGGAGCCAAAGGCCTTCTGCCCCGAGTCCTTTGAACGTGTAGGGAGACGTCTCGGCGCGGAACGTCCCGGCGCGGAGCACGGATGCTCCGGCCTCTGCAGCAGCGTCAGCGATGGTCGTGATCTGCTGCTCGTCCTCGACCGCGACAGGACCGGCGACCACCGGGTAGGAACCGTCCCCGAAGCGAACGTCACGGACCGCAACGACAGTGGTGTCGACGTCCGCCCTGCGGCGGCTCTTGAGAACGGGTTCGGGATCTGGGCTCATGGGATGCTCCTCTTGGAAGAGGGCCCCGGGAAAAAAGAAACCCGAAGCCGCTCTTACGGCTTCGGGTGCGGAGGTTTCGTTGCGACGCCTAGCGCGCAGCCTCCACCCGGGCCGTGGGCCGGGTAAAGACGTAATACGCAAAGCAACGGTTGCTCATCGTCCGGTGAATGTACCGGCCCGACGGGAACTCCGCAATAGGAGATTCAGGTGCCATCGGGTCCCTGTCTCCGTACGTCCTCGACGTGGGTGAGCGCTTCGCGGAGATCCTCGAGCCAGGGTTCGAGGTTGCGCTCCACCATTCGGACACACCACTGGAGCGCATCGCTCGTGCTCCGCGCCACGCCACCGTCGACAAGGGTCTCGAGCACCTTGCGCTGGGACAGGCGGAGCCGCGTCATCGCCGGCACCGACAGATGGCTGAACAACACACCTGCAGATCCACAGCGCGCTCCCCACGCCACCTTGCGCAGAAACGCGCCCTCCGCGTCTGCCGCGATCGACATCCGCCCCTGACGGGTTGCCTCGCGGTGCTCGGAGATGAGGGTGCGCTCGTCCCGCTCTGCGGGGTGGGAGATCTCACCGACCACGAGGATCTCGACGTCGTCGAAGGTGATCTCGACCGGACCGACGTACCACTCGTCGGGAATCCGCTCGGCAAAGAAGTCCTTCGCCTCGCCGGTGGTGAGCTGTGGTGGTGATCGACGGGCGCCCATCTCGATTACATCATTACATCACTGGAGGAAAACGCAAGACCTCGGCGTCGCTCACAGCAGAGCCCAGGCCACAGCGAGGAGAGCGGCAATCCCGGCCGTGGGAAGGAGGACCTCGATGAGCCTGGTCGCTCTGCGACCCGGTCCGGGCCGCAGCTCCGACCTGGCGCTGAGCACTGCGGCCGGCACGATGAGGAGCGAGGCCAGCACGAGAGCGGACGTGCGCAGCGCACGCAACTCCCCTCCATCGCCCGCGTAGACGTCCAGGGCCATCAGGGTGAACAGCGCAGCGAGGTACACATTGGAGGCGCCGAAGAAGGCCATGGCGGTCTCCGACCTACGGCGCAGCCTCACGGCGCTGACCAGCAGCCCGGACCCGAGGACCGCGGCCGCCGCGACGTAGAGAACGCCGACGCCTGAGATCGAGAACAACACCAGCGACACGGCGACGAGCATCACCGTGTAGCGCACGATCTGCATCAGCGCCACGCCTTCGCCTGCGGTGGCGGGAAGCATCGGCACGCCGGCGACCTCGTAATCCTCGCGATAGCGCAACGCCAGAGCCCAGAAATGCGGAGGCGTCCAGAGGAACACCACGGCGAACATGACCCACGGTGCGAGGCTGAGCGATCCGGTCACCGCCGCCCACCCGACCAGCGCCGGCACGGCGCCTGCAGCGCCGCCGATCACGATGTTCTGCGGCGTCGACCGCTTGAGCACCAGCGTGTAGACGAACACGTAGAAGAGAAGCCCCGCCGTCGAGAGAGATGCCGCCAGCAAGTTCGAGGTCGTCCACAGAACGGCAAAACCCGCGAGGCCGAGCAGCACACCGAACACGAGCGCCGCTTGCGGGCTGACCCTTCCCGTCGGCAGGGGCCTGCTCCTTGTACGCCGCATGATGGCGTCGATGTCGCGATCGGCGACCTGGTTGATCGTGTTCGCCCCACCGGCGGACAACGCCCCGCCCGCCAGCGTGGCGATCGCGAGACCCGTCCCCGGCCACCCACCCGCCGCAACGATCATCGCCGGAAGGGTGGTGACGAGAAGCAATTCGATGATCCTCGGCTTCGTCAACTCCACATAGGCGCGCACGGTCGCGGACCAACCCTGCGGCACGGCCCGGGGATCGGTGATCCGGAGCGGCCGGGCGCTCACGATGCCGCGCTCCGCGCGATCCGCACCGGAGGGGCGGGGGCGAGTGCCAGCACCCGCGCTGATCCGAGAACGAACCAGATCCATAGGACATCGGCTGCGAGCAGATGAACGATCTGGATCTCGACCGGTGTCGCCATCGCCACGTTCATCAACCCGACGAGGAACTGGGCGGCGACGACGATCGTCACCACCCTGGCCGGCCCCGTGGCTCGCCGGCCGGGATCGAAGTCAGGGTGACGAACGACGAAGATCACCGCGAGACCCGCCCCGATCGCGACGACCGGATGAACCAACCGGAGCCGGACGAGGAACGGTGCGGCGCGCCCGAACTCCCTCCGGACGCCCTCGATGAGCGTGTCGGCAGGAAACAGCGTGTCCGCAAGCGCATTCAGAGCCCCGCTCGCGGCGACGACGATGAGCGCGACCAGACCGGCGAGGACGAGGCGGTCCCTCGTTGCGGAGTCACCCCACCGCGGCGGTGAGCCCCCCGACCCGAGATGGGCAGTGACCGTCAGCGCCCCGAGCAGCAGGAACGTGTTGACCAGGTGCACCGGCACCATCACGACCCTCCCGATCGAGGCGTCGGCATCGACCCACCCGAACACGACGAGCATGGCGCCGATGACGACCTCTCCGGCGAAGAACACCGTCGCCCAGCCCAACGCTCTGCGCAAGGGGTGCCCCGGCGCGGTCACCCGCAGCGCGCGCCAGACGAGCAGCAGGAGCAGCACCGTGAGCACCGTGGTCATCGCCCGGTGGGTGAACTCGATGCCGGTCTCCACGGTGCCATCGAGCGGAAATATCGAGCCTTCGCACCGTGGCCAGGACTCGCCGCACCCCGAACCCGAACCCGTGGCTCGCACGACGGATCCGCCGAGGATCACCGCAACGGTGAACCAGAGCACACCCCACCCGAGCACGCCGAGCCGCCTGTCGGTGATCGTCGGATCCACGCGTGGAGCGTACCGTCACGACAGCGGCGCCGAATCGGAAGGCCCGTGGCGGGTCTCCGCCGCCGCGTGCCGGGTTGCGGGCAGCGGAGCGAGAGCCTGTAGCCGCCGGCGTTGCATAGAGTTGGAAAGGACGCCGCCAAGGAGGTCGGGCTGATGAAGAAGCTGCTGATGCTCATCGTGCTGGCTGCGATCGGAGTGGCGATCGCACGGCTGATCGGAGACGAGACCTCCGGATCGGGTCACCGGCACACGCATCCCCACCGTCACTGAGCCCGAAGGGGTGGAACCGGGGACTTCGATCGCGACGGTTCCTGGGGGAACCCTCAACGTTGCGGCGTGGCCCGGCCCCGGACCCACGATCGTCGCGCTCCACGGCTTCACGCTGCGGGGATCGATGTGGGGCGAAGTCGCAGCCACCAGGCGATGCCTCGCACCGGATCTGCCGGGGCACGGTGGGTCCGACCTGACGCCGGTAACGATGGAGACGACGGTCGCCGCGCTCGCAGCGTGGCTCTCTGGGATCGACGACGTGGGTGCCGTCGTCGGCTACTCGATGGGAGGCAGGGTCGCGCTTCATCTTGCGCTCCTGCACCCGCACCTCGTCCCGCGCCTCCTGCTCGTCTCCAGCGGCCTCGGCATCAGCGACGGCGACGAGCGTGCCGTGCGGCGTGCGGAGGACGAGGGGCGGGCGAGTCGCATCGTCCAGGGAGGCGTCGAGGCCTTCATCGACGCATGGATCGACCATCCCGTCGCCGGAACGGGCAGGGTGCTTCGAGGACGCCGGGCCCAAGATCGGGCAGCGAGGCGGGGCCACGACGCACGACGGCTCGCAGCAGCGTTGCGCGGCCTCGGTGCGTCGAATCACGAGCCGCTCCACGATCAGCTCGGCTCGCTGGCGATGCCGTCGACGTGGATGGCCGGCGAGGAGGATCCGCCATACGCAGCGATCGCCACGTTCGCCGCGGCGCAGTCGGGCGGCAGCGTCGTCATCGTCCCCGGAGCTGGACACAACCTGGTGCTCGAGACCCCGGACGCCGTAGCGGCCGCCCTCGACGCCCTCAGGTCGCGAAACCCCGGACAAGCCCTGCGATCTCGCTCGCCCGATTGATGATCGACTCGTGCCGCGCCCCGCGGAGTTCGGCGACGTCGGCACCCGGGAGAAGGGACGCGAGATCGTGTTGCGCACGCGGCGGCACCATCTGGTCGTCACCGGGCACGATCACGAGCGCGGGGACGCGCAGGCTCCGCACCCACTGCCTCGCGTCGAATCGCCACACCGCGACACCTGCCTCGTAGTAGAGCGTCGGGTCTCTGTGCAACAACGCTGATCGCATCCACCGGTGATGCACGGCGTCGAGCGCGCCGGAGCGTGAAAGGGCCCGAGACACGAGAGTCGCCATCTCGAACCGGGAGACCCTGGCGATCGAGCGTCCCGCCCAGAAGGCAGCCCGTGCGAGACCGCGACCGTGGGCGATGGGTCTCGCTGCGGTCGCACCGAGGACCATCCTCCCGACGAGATCGGGTCGGCGTCGAGCCAGCTCCTGGACGACCATGCCTCCCATCGACCAACCGAAGACCGTGGCCGCATGGACACCGCAGACATCGAGCACTCCTGCGAGATCGTCGGCGAGGTCGGCGATCTCGAACCGACCCCGCACCCAGTCCGAATGCCCATGGTTGCGGTGGTCGGGAACGATGACGCGGTACCGGTCTGCGAGCAGGGGGATGATCTGGTGGAAGGTCATCTCTCCGTCGAAGCTCCACCCGTGAACCAGCACGAGCGGCGGACCATCTGCGGGACCCGCCTCTCGGACGAACAGCTCCCGGTCGCCCACGAAGACCGTCCGCCCCGGGACACGCAACGGCCTGGACTGACCCCGCTCGTAGCGCGGCGGCGTTTCAGGCCCGAGGATGCGCCACAGGAACCAGCCCAGCGCCACCCTCCCCACGAGCTTCGGCAGCCGCCTCAACTGCCGGCTCCGGAGGTCGCGCTACCCGGGGCCGTCTGCCCCTCCGACGGTGCCGACCGAAGCCCGTCGGTTGCGAAGACGAGGCTCGCAACGGGTGTGCCCGCAACGAGATGCTCGTCGACGATCCGGTCGACGGCGGCCTCGTCGACGGCCCGATACCACGTGCAGTCGGGGTAGACGACGGCGATGGGACCGCCTTCGCAGATCCGGAGACAGTCGGCTTTGGTTCGGAGCACGCTGCCCCGACCGAGGTCGGTCTCGGGAACGACATCGGTCACGTCACCACCACGCCACCCCGGAGGCGCTGAGGACAACCCGAGCTCCTTGAGGCGCCGCTTGAGGTGCCGCCACACCCGCGCCGAGTCCTCGTAGGAGGCGCAGCGGGGGGTCGACTGCTCTGCACACAAGACGATGTGGCGCTCGATGCGGCCGATACTCAGGGCAGTCGCGATCGCGGCGAGACGAGCTTCACGGATCGCGTCGCCGGCATTGCAGGCCTCGGGGTCGTCATCGCGACCCGCGGACGGTCACGACGCCGGAGGGGCCGTCCGCAAACGTCCGCGCTTCGAGGCTGCCGATGGCGTGCCCTGTGACACCCTCTTCCTCCAGCGCCTGGAGGAACGCATCGAGCAGCGGGGCGTCGACTGCGACCAGGAGGCCGCCCGAGGTCTGTGCGTCTGCGAGCATGATCCGGCCGACTTCGTCGAGGTCCCCGAATTCCGTGAAGCGGCCGACGGCCGCCAGGTTGCGACGGCTGCCCCCCGGAATGACGCCATCTTCTGCAAGCTGCTCCACCCCTGCGATCCAGGGCACGGCATCCCACTCGATCGCGGCGCTCACACCGGAGGCTCGGATCACCTCGCCGAGGTGGCCGAGGAGCCCGTAGCCGGTGACGTCGGTCGCTGCGCTGGCACCGACTCTGCGCATCGCTCTCGCCGCACCGGCGTTGAGCGCCGCCATGACCGCCACCACCGTGGACTCCAACTCGGAACCCGCCACGCCCTGCTTGATCGCCGTCGCCGCGATCCCGCTGCCGAGCGGCTTCGTCAGCACGAGCGTGTCCCCGGCTCGCCCGCCCGAATTGGTGACGATGTCCGAAGGATGGACGAGCCCGGTCACAGCGAGCCCGAACTTCGGCTCCGGATCGTCGATGCTGTGCCCGCCCACCAGGGTGCACCGGGCTGCATCGAGCACCTCGGCCGCACCCTCGAGTACATCACCGAGCAACTCGAGCGGAAGCGTCTCCCTGGGCCAACCGACGATCTGGAGGGCGGTGAGCGGCGTGCCCCCCATCGCATAGATGTCCGAGAGGGCATTGGCCGCGCTGATCCGGCCCCAGTCATGAGCGTCGTCGACGATAGGGGTGAAGAAGTCGACCGATTGCACGAGGCCCATCTCGTCGGAGATCCGGTACACGCCGGCGTCGTCCGACGTGCCGATCCCTACGAGAAGGTCAGCGTGCTGCGTCGGTGCCAGGTTGTCCAGGCGGCGCAGGACCTGCGCCAGCTCGTCAGGGCCGAGCTTGCATGCTCAACCCGCCCCGTGCGAGAACTCCGTCAGCCGGGTCACGGTCACCTCCTCTCGGCGCGGGAAGTGTACGGGCGCAGGGCGTATCTTCCGCCCGCCGCGATACCGCTCGACGGACCGCCCGGTCGAGTACGTCGAAGACGCCTACCCGACAAGTGTCGAGTGGCGGTATAGGTAGTATCGGGCCGGTCCGGGTTCTCCGGGCATGACAGGCCCCCTCGTCCCCCCTGGGGGGCCTGTCACGTCTTTTCGGGGGCATTTCCCGCGCAAGCCCCGCACCGGGACCCACCTCTAAGCTCCTGCTGCCATGCGATTCCGGCTCCTCCGACCACGCGCCGTGTCTGACAACCTGCGGGATCTGGCGCGCCAAACCCCCGACGCTGCAGAGGAGTACCTGGAGGCCCATCCCGACGAGTGGGAGACGCTCGCCGAGGACGCACCCGAGAACGCCGCCGACATCCTCGAGGCCATCGACGAGGTGCCCGCCGCTGAGCTGCTGCGCGACCTCGAGACCGAAGAGGCGGCGGACGTGCTCGACGAGATGCGCCCCGAACCCGCTGCCGATGTCATCGAGCAGCTGACCCCGGCTGCTGCCGCCAAGCTGATCGAAGCGATGGAGCCCGACCAGGCCGCGGACGTCGTCGGCTCGCTCGACGAGGAGACGAGAGCCGCGGTCGTCGCCGCGCTCGACCCGGACACGACACACGAGCTCGCGGATCTGCTGCGCTACCCGGCCGACTCCGCGGGTGGGCTCATGACGAGGGACATCGCGGCCCTTCCCGTCGGGATCACTGCCGGAGAGGCCGTGGACAGGCTGCGCGCGTTCCACGACGACCTCGGCGCCAACATGACGTACGTCTACGTGGTCGACGACGAAGAGCGCCTCCTCGGCGTCGTGTCCTTCCGCGATCTCTTCTTCGCCCGCCCGGGTCAGGGCATCGACGAGGTGATGGTGCACAACCCGGTTGCCGTGCGCGTCGAGGCAGACCGGGAGGTCGTGTCCGAGCTGATCCAGCGATTCCACCTCATCGCGCTGCCCGTCACCGACGCCGAAGGACGCCTCATCGGCATCGTCAAGGTCTCCGAGGCGCTCGAAGCGGTGCAGGCTGAGGCCACAGAGGACATCGCCGTCATGGTGGGCGCAGGCATCGAGGAGACGGTGTACAGCCCCGTCCTTCAATCGGCGCGACGGAGGCTCCCCTGGATCGTGGTCAACCTCGTCATCGGCTTCGGGATCGCCTCGGTGATCTTTCAGTTCGAGGACACGATCGCCGGCAATGCGCGGCTCGCCGCCTACATGCCGATGGTCGCGCTACTGGCGGGCAACAGCGGTGCGCAAAGCCTGGCCGTGATCATCCGGTCGATGGCTCTCGGTGATCTGCCGCGGGGCCGGGCGCCGCGAGCGGTGCGGCGCGAGTTCATCCTCGGGGTCGTCAACGGCCTCGTGATCGCGGTTCTCGGCGGCCTTGGCGGTGCCCTGCTGTCCGGAAGCGGAGACATCGGGGTCGTCATCGCCGTCGCCGTAGCGGTCAATTTCCTCGTGGCGGGACTGGCGGGTGCGGGCGTCCCCGTGGTGTTGCGCAGGCTGGGTCAGGATCCGGCTCTGGCCTCGAACATCTTCCTCACGATGATCACCGACATCGTTGGGTTCGGCGGGTTCCTGCTGACGGCGTCTCTGCTGTTGTGACGGTCAGGAGCCCAGGATGAGCGTGCCTGCCTCCTCGAAGGGCCCGACGAACACGATTCGGAACCCCTCCTCGAGCCGCACCAGATAGTGCTGTTCGAGCAGGGTCCTGGCTTCCTCGTCGAGTTCGCCGCTCAACACGAGATCCGCCGCCAGGGTCGAGTCCACGACATGAGCCTCGCTCACCGGCGGAAAGCGCTCTACCACGTCTGCGAGGACGTTCTGAAGGTCGATGTCGCTGAGCGACGCAAAGTCGGGATCGATGACGACGACCACCGTGTCGCCTGCCTCACCCTCCCTGCGGGAGACAATGGTGTACTCCGGGAAGTCGAACTCGCCGAGCGGTGGCAGAGTCGTGGTCGTGGCGGTCGTCGGTGTCGTCGCCGTCTGCACGATCGGGACCGTGGTCGTCGTGGTGACCACCGTGCCGATGGTCGTGATGGGTGCGGCGGTCGTCGAGGTCGACGTGTCCTCCGTCGCGTCGTCGTCGGAGCATGCGATCAACACGAGGGGCAGCAGGGCGAGAAGGCTCGCTCGGAGGGACCATCGGCGCATCAGCTCACTCTACAGGTGGTCGCGAAATGCGCACCGTGTCAGGAGCCGGCTTCGAGCCACTCGTCGTAGGAGACGCCGTCCATCCATCGGTCGTTGTGCACGAGCCGGAACAGTGCCTTCACCTCGTCGAACAACTCGGGTGAAGCCTCGGTGGTGAGCCCGGCCCTCGCCAATTCGAGCACCGGGCGCCAGGCCCTGGCTCCGAGCGCGATGTCGACCCTGGCGCGCCAATCATCGCGGTCTACCCGAGCCGTCACCTCAGGATCACGCCAGAACTCGGCAAGCTTCACACTGATTCGGATCACTTGCCGCAGGTGCTTGGCCGTTTCGCGGTCTGGCGGGTCGGCAACGAAGGCGTCCTCTGCCCACTCCGCGGCACGCGCCGCGGACCACGAATCGGGCGAGGAGACTGCCTCCCGGTACACGTCGTGCACCATGCGGACCAGCTCGGCGTGCCTCATGGCGATAGCGTCGACGCTTGCACGATGCCGGAGAACGTCGAGCTGAGCGAGGCCGTGACAGGGCCTGCGGCGAACACCACGTCACCGACCGCGACTACGGGGGCGACCTCACGCACGGTGGACATGACGAACACCTCTTCGGCGCCGAGCAGTCGTTGCAGCGGTTCACGAACTTCGGTCACGGTCATCCTCAATGCCTCCCCCGCCTCGATGACGGCAGACCGGGTGATCGAAGCGAGGATCCCGAGGTCGAGGGAGGGGATCTCCACCGTGCCTCCTCGCACCCATCCCACGCTGAAGGTCGGACCCTCGAGGACCTCGCCGCTCGACGCCACGAGGAGCGCGGCGTCGAAACCCCGTTCCTTCGCCTCGAGTGTGGCGGCGACGTGCGCGGCGTATGACGTGGTCTTCACCCCGGCAAGCCGGTGGCTGCCCCCGGCGGCGTGCCACGGCGCCATCAGGGGCACGATGCGGTATGCGAGCGGCGCCGCGGGCAGCGCCTCGGCAAAGACGACAACGCGAGTGTCGTTCCCGGGATGCGCACCATCCGTACCCCCGGTGACGACGAGGCGCACGACGGCGTCACCGGCGGCCGCGGCCACGTCGCGCACCCAGCCCGCCAGATTCGGTCGCTCCGGCAAGGGAAGGCGGAGCGCGGCCGCCCCCGCCTCGAGACGCTCCAGGTGCGCCTCCAATCGGAACGGCACGCCTCCGTAGCTGCGCAGCGCCTCGAAGCAGCCGTACCCGCGGAGAACGGAGATGTCGAGCACGGAGATCAGCGCCGCATCCGGTGCGAGGGGCACGCCGTCGATGAGGACGTCGCTGCTGGTGAGAGCACCGCTCACGGTCGATATGCGTTCGTGATGGGAAGACGCCTGTCCTTGCCGAACCCCTTCTGCGTGATGCGGACCCCCGGCGCAGACTGCCTCCGCTTGTACTCGTTGTGGTCCACCATCGCCGCGATCCGGCCGACGATCGACTCGTCGAACCCTTCGGCGACGATGGCGTCGACCGCCAGGTCCCGCTCCACATACCGCTCGAGCACCGCATCGAGGATCTCGTAGGGTGGGAGCGAGTCGTCGTCACGTTGATCTGGTCGAAGCTCGGCAGACGGGGCCTTCTCGAGAATGGCCTGTGGGATGACGTCGCCGCGCCGGTTCCTCCAGTGGGCGAGCTCGTAGACGAGGGTCTTGAAGACATCCTTCAGGACTGCGTACCCCCCTGCCATGTCGCCGTACAGCGTCGCATACCCCACTGCCATCTCCGACTTGTTGCCGGTGGCGACGACCATCCCACC
>JBHHXA010000011.1:0-21102 GCA_046756805.1 Acidimicrobiia bacterium | reverse complement strand
CCACCCGGTTAACGGTCACTTTCGACATCGAGCGCCTCCTGGAGACGGCAACAGCCGCGGAGCGGGAGAAGCTCGCCGCACAAGGCTCGCTGCCCATGGACGAGCTGCCAATGGACATCTGGATCGGTGACGACGGCCTCGTCTACCGGTACCAGATCGAGATCGACGGGACCGATATCGGTGTCACCGACGGCCAGGGATTCGACCGGATGGCCATGATGTTCGAGATGTGGGACTGTGGTGAGGCGATCGACGTGGCTCCGCCTCCCGCCGATCAGATCACCAGCGCCGAAGACCTCGCCTTGTTCGACCCGAACGCCTTCGGGACCTGAGCCGGCAGGCTCAGGGAGCAGCAACCGGTGTGTCTATGGTGAGGGGCGCCCGCAACAACCGGGCATAGCCGGCGAGGGGGACCTCGAAGATCGTCGGTTCCGCGTCGCCGAACTCGACGAACAGCGGCTGAAGGAACCCGTCACGCCCGAACGGCTCCCGGTTGACGACTGCCGTCGTCCGGTACAGGTCGATCGACTGGGGGAACCAGCCCTCTTGTTCTCCCCTGATGTGGACACGGGCCAGCTCGGCACCTGAGCCGGTCTCGGCCACGATCAGATCCGTGTTCACGAGGAACCCGGCGCCGTCCTCGACCTGCTGGAAGTAGGCAAAGGTTGCGCCGTCGGGCGCCATCTCGACCGACCACTGGCACTGCCGGTCCTCGCAGAAGTCCCCACCGAACGGGTCTGCGGGGAACGACGTGTCGGCTCCTTCGAGGTCCCAGAACGCAAAGCCGTTGAGGATCTCCGCGTACCAGGTCATCGCTATGACGTCACCACCGATCGACACCGGGTCCGAGCCGGATTCCCACCCACCGATGCCTCCCAGCTCGGTCACGGTGTGCGACTCGACGTCGTAGCGCCGCAGCGTGTCCGCCATGTCCTCGATGTTGGCGCCCTCGCCCCGGGTGTAGAAGACCGTGAGCTTGCCATCGAGCGGGACGGCGTCGTGCAGCGACAGGACGTGATCGGGCTGCGAAGGCACGAGGAGTGACTCTGCCGTCGCAGATCCGGGCCGCACCCACCACACGATCGAAGAGCCCTCACCAGGACCGAACCGGCCCCGCCTGCGTTGGAACATGACACCGCCTCTGGTGTCGTCGACAGCCATAACGGTTGGTCCTTCGATGAGCAATGTGAAGACACCCGGGTCGTCGTAGAGGAACACACCATCGTCGTTGGCAATGAGCAAGGACCTACCGGGAACCGGGACCGCAGGCGCGGTGGACGTCGTCGTGATCGTGACGGGGAGCGTCGTAGAGGTCGATCCAGGGACGGTCGTCGAGGGCGTAGGCGGGACGGACGTCGGGTCGGGCGCAGCGGACGTCGACGATGCCGGTGCCTCAGTCGTCGTGTCGGGCGCGGCGGTCGACACGGGTGCGGTCGTCGAAGCGGCTCCCGTGCCGGAGCACGCCGCGGCGACGACCATCAGCGCGGTCAACATTGCCGGTCGCGTCCGCATGTCGATGCAACGTACCGGACGAGCACTCAGGGTCCTGCGACAGATCTGCACGTGTCCTCACGAACCGAGCGTCACGAGAAGGGGATACACAGGCGCGTGGCGTGAGGGGAGGCGGCCTGATCGCATCTCCTGGCCCGGTTCATCCCGTCGTGCCGATGCCCGACTCCGAGTCCGTCCATTCATCCGAGTCGACCTCGTCCACGACTTGCGGCTCTGCCTTGTCCCCCGGTCCGCGGGGAGGGGGGCGATCGTGAGCGGGTGGTTCGGTTTCTGGATCGATCACCTCTTCAGGCGGAGACACAGCACCTGGCCCCGGAGATGGCCCCGGCGCGGGCGAAGAGCCACCCAGATCGAGCCGCTCGAGATCATCCAACCCCCGATCGAAAGCATCATCGATCTCCTCCGGCGAGAACCGATCCCCACCCCCGGCAGCCGGCTCCCCAGGCGGAGGCGGCCCGGTCGGCGATGCGGGAGGCGAAGGGGCAGGCGATGGTGGAGGAGGAGGCGCCGGAAAAGGCGCAGGAGCCGGCGGAAGCCCAGAAGATGGCTGTCCGGGAGCGCGGGGTGGCGCCGCAGGCGCTGGCGCTTGGGGCTGAGGGGTAGGAGGCGGAGGGGGAGGAGGAGGGTCGAACGCGTCGACCTCGACGGCCACCGAAACAGATCCATCCGCACCCCGGACCACCGGACCGACGGATCGGACGACTCCGCTGGAGCCCACCCGTCCTCGCTGGATCCGCTCACCGCCGAAAGCGGCGTCTTCGTCCCATTGCTGGTCGTCCGGAATCGCGACCGTCGAACCGGGGCCACCCTGAATCACGGCCTCGGCTTCAGCGCCGCTGACGTAGACCGTCCGCGTGACGGCCGCCGGCGACAACCCCGGTCCACCTGCCCCACCGGCCGTACCCGAGGCGCCGGTCGAAGGAGGCGGTGGGCTGACCGCGGGCGGCGGAACACCACTACGAGCGAAGGGGCGGCCGCTCAGGAGGTCGTTGATGACGCCAATCGCCTCGCCGGGTCCCAGCCGCCCTCGCCCGAAGAGCGAGGCCGCCAGCTCTCCCGCTTCAGCCACCGATATCAGACCGATGGCGGCCGCGGCGATCAGGCCCGCGATGGCTTGTCCCGCGGCGTCCCCCGGTTCTATCCGGGTGACGCGCTGCGAAACGTCCTGGATCGGGGGGCTGGTTGCCACAGGATCCGCCGCGTCGGCGTCGATCTGCGCCGAAGGATCCTCCGTTCCAGCTCCCGACTCCGACGAGGCGTCCGACCCGACCTCAGGCGGCGTCCCGGGCGCAGGAACCGGCACCACCGGTGTCGCACCGGGCGCATCACCGAGAGCGACGATGTTGGCGTCGATCGCCCGTGCTATCGCCTCTGCGGTGGCGCGGGTCGCATCCTTCGGGAGGTGCGGGCGTTCCTCGTATGGGCCCTCGAAGTTCTTGATCGATACGTAGAGGTCACCTCTCCGGAAGGTGATCCGGTACTCCTCGACGGGTCCCGTCTCCGCCTCGATGACTCCGGCCAGCCCCGAGTCGCCGATGCTGATTGGTCCGCCGGGACTCAGATCGTCCTGGTCGTCGGCGAAGAGGCCGTCGATGTCGCCCCACTGCGGTGAGGCGACCCAGACGTCGAAGATGTGGACGGGACTCTGGCCATCGCTCGAGGGCTCTCCGAGCTGGTACGCCGCCACGCAGTCCGTGAAGTCGCGCCGTCTCTCCGCTCCGAGTTCCGCTTCACCGACCTGAGGGGGCAGCAACGCACACAGGTTCTCGGGCACGACGTCGAGACGGAGAGCCGACGCCGCGGATGGAGCGGGTCGGAGCGCCACGAAGATCGCGGACCCGCCCAAGAGAGCCATCAGGGCGATCACTCCCGCGGCTGCCGGTGCGCCGACCGCATCGCGCATCGGACCCCGGCGACCCGCGACGAGACCCACCCCGATGGCCACGGAGAACCATGCGACCGTCTGACCGAACCGGACGACACCCAGCCGCGACGCGATGCCTGCCGTCTGCATGACCACGATGCCGACGCCCCACAACGCGATTCCGAGAGCACTGCGGCGCGCGTAGAGACCTCTAGCACCGGCCGCGACATCCAGTTGCGAGCCCTGGATGAAACCGAAAGCCGATCCGGCGACGATCGCGAGGATCGTGAGTGGCAGCGCCGTCGCCACATCCGTGACCAGCGCCATCACGAGGATTGCGATGACACCGATGGCGGTGCGCCCGACGTCGAATCCGATGCGGATCCGGCTAGGTCTCCCTGCCGCCAGGGTTGCGAGCACCATCGCCGCGGTGGTCAAGACGACCGATCCGACGACGACGACGCCGGCGAGCCCCTCTCCCATGGGCCTCCCTCAGTCCTCGCCGCACACTAGATACCGAGCCGGGTGATTGCTCGTCGCGGGAGCAGACGTCAGCCGGCTCAGCCGAGGCGCTCCCGCAACCAGGCGATGTCTGCGATGTGGCCGGCACCGTCTTCGTCCGGCGTTTCGACGACCACGGGTGCATCGGCGGCCCGTACCACGCCGACGATGAGCTCTCCGGGTATCTCACCATTCCCCAGGTTGGTGTGGCGATCCCGCCTGCTGTCGTGCGGGTCCCGCGAGTCGTTGCAATGAATGAGGTCGATCCGGCCCGTGAGGGCGCGCACGGTATCGACCGCCGTAGCCAGATCCTGGCCGGCGGCCCAGGCGTGACAGGTGTCGATCACGACACCGGCGTTGAACGAGCCGATCTGGTCCCACAACGGGCCGTAACCGGCGAGGTCGCGCACGACCGCGTTTCCCCCTCCTGCAGTGTTCTCGATGAGGAGCGGGACGTCCCATCCTCCGTCACCGTATTCGAAGAGCTTGCGCCATCGTTCGACACCGACGGATACGTCCTCGTCGTCTCCGACATGGCCGCCGTGAACGACGACGCCGGCGGCGCCGATCGCCTCAGCCGCCTCCATGGTGGAGGCGAGGGTCTTGCGGCTCGGGATCCGGATCCGGTTGTTCGGCGACGCCGGATTCATGATGTACGGGGCGTGCACATAGATGGGTAGATCCGACGCAGCGAGCGCCGCGGCGTCCTCTCGCGGAACGGGCGCCTTGTAGGACTGGGGATTGCCGAGAAAGATCTGGACGAGGTCGGCTCCCCTCGAAGCAGCCTCTTCGAGAGGGCGGGCCGGTGAGGTGTGCGCGCCGATCAGCATCCGGTCATGTGCCCGGCTCGCCACCCTGACCGGATCTGCCCTTCCGCCCGACCAGCAACTGGGCTCGCAACGCCACCTCCTCGGCGGGTACCTGCCAGCCGTCGGCGTCCATGTGCAGCGCACCCTGCTCCCACTGAGCACCCCACGGTTCCTCGGGAAACCGTGACAGGTCCGTGACGTGGATCACGAGCACACGAGACCTCGGCCAACCGTCGCGTTCCTCGGTCGCCGATCGCACCGACAGCACCTCCTCCCACGGGACCGAGGAGACGGCCATCGGGCCTCCCGTCCGGAGCGGACCGCCGAGACGCACTCGCAACTCGTCCTCGGTGAGCTCCACCATGGGCCTCCGCACCGCGAGCCCCGCCACGGCGGCCAGCAACGCAACACCGCCGCCGACCGCCAGCACCGTCCCCCAGAGGACGTCCTCTCTCCGATCGACGATCCCGCGGGACGTCACCACGCCCTCGTCGTTCGTCGCCGGTGGTCCCGACAGCCAATGGAAACGGACGATGTCGAGCGCCGCGATCAGCAGAACGAGACCGGCGATCCCGAGCAGGAACTGGCGAACCGGCGAGCGCTCGACACGAAGGTGGATCATGATCCCACTCCGAGATCGCTCGGCTCCACCAGGGCCACGAACGGGACGTCGAGGCCCGCAACCCGCTCCCCGGCCAGACCGCTGCTGCGATCGACCACGACGAGCGCCTGGACCACGGCGACTTGTGCCTCCCGCAGGACCTCGATGGCGTCGACGAGTGACGCACCCGTCGTCGTGGTGTCATCGACCACGACTGCGATGTCGCCCGGACCAACCGGTCCCACCAGCCTGCCGCCCGCCCCGTGGTCTTTCGCTACCTTGCGGACCGAGAAGGCATTCAGCGGACGTTCCGACACCACCGCGGCCGCAACCGCCACGGGGTCGGCGCCCAGTGTCAGGCCACCAATGGCCGTGGCACGCGCATCGAGCACCTGGTTGACGCACTGTCCTACGAGCCGGGACCCCTCACCCGAGAAGGTCGATTGCCGCCCGTCGAGATACCAGTCGGACATGGCACCCGAAGCGAGTTGGAACGGCCCGTCGGTCCGCAGAGCGTTGGATTTGAGATGATCCACGAGACGGGCCTTGAGCAGGCCAAGATTCTTCAAGTTTCCCCTCAAGATCGGCGGAGCCGGTGCCGATAGCGTAACCAGACAGGATGCCTTCCTACCTCCCGTCTAAGCCCGAACCGAGGCCGCCGCTGGCGGCCTTCGGTTCGTCCTGACCCTTTTTCGGGGCCACCTGCCTGCAGCTACGCTGCCGCGACGTGGAGATCATCTTCGTCCGTCACGGCGAGCCGGGCTGGGGGGTGCAGGGCGTCAACGTCCCGAACCCCGAGCTCACATCGAGAGGCCACGAGCAGGCGCAGCGCGCCGCACGACGACTGGCGGAAGGTCCGTACCCGCCGACAGAGATCCTCGTCTCGCCGCGGACGAGGTCGATGGAGACTGCAGCTCCGTTGGTAGAGATCACGGGGATCGCCGCCCAGACCGTCCTCGACCTCGAAGAGATCCGCATGCCGGATTGGACGGGCCGCCCCGAGGAAGAGGTCCAGCGCATCTTCGCTGCGGCCCGGCATCGCCCGGTTGCCGAGTGGTGGGACGGTCTTCCGGGCGGTGAGTCCTTCCACGCCTTCCACGACCGGGTGTCCGCGGCTATGACCGCTGTGCTGGCCGACCGCGGCGTCCGCCCTGCCGCCGATGGAGGCGGGCATCTATGGGAGGTCGAAGAAAAGGACCACCGTGACCATCGCATCGCCGTCGTCGCCCACGCCGGCACGAACTCCACCGCACTGTCGTACTTGCTGGGTATCGAGCCGACACCATGGGAGTGGGAACGGTTCATCCTCGGTCATGCCTCGATCGCCAGGGTGCGAACGATCCCGCTCGTAGGGAGTCACGTGTTCAGCCTGCGCGCCTTCAACGATCAGGAACACCTGCCGAAGGCGATACGCACCCGTTGAAGATGCTTCCCATCAGGGTGACCTGAAGACCAGCGCCTTCCCGCCGGGTCCGGAGATCGTGACGGAGGCTCCGTCCACTTCGATACGGTCGGCCTCGGCCAGCGCCTCCAACAGGAAGGCCTCCTGGGACATCACGTCCTGGCCGCAGGCACGTTCGGTGACGCTGAGCGGGCCGACATCGAAGACGGGGGGCCGCACCGTCCCCTCGCCTCCGTATTCGTTGCACCCGGTAGATCCGGAGATCGATCCGCCTCTGATCTGGAGGGTCGCCTCGGCGTCCCGGTGCGGCGTCGTTGCCACGTCACCGTCTACGAGGGTATCGAGCCGCCACTGAGTGTCTTCCAGCGGCAGGTTTGCGACGGGAGCCGGGGCAACCCACTCGATGGCGCCCGTCCCATCCGCTGCGCCAATGGTCAGCACGCCATCGGCGAGCGACCATCGATCGGCCGCACCGAGGATCTGGAGTACACGACCCTCCTGGTCCGACAGGGGTGGCTCGCACCCCATCTCGGTGACGCCCAGTCCGCCAAAGCTGAGGGTCCCCGCATCGATGGTGATGCCACCGAAGAAGCTGTTGCATCCGGTCGTTCCCGAGACCGATCCGTCGGCGAGGAACCCGATCCGCGGCTCGGCATCGCCGATGACGCCGACGGGAACGCCGCTCGAGAAGATCTGCCGGCCGACCCAGGAGGTGTCGAAGAGCGAGGCGGGATCCGGCCCGAGTGGGGAACTCGATGTGCCGGTGTCGTCGCCGCACGCGGCGGCCACCAAGAACAGTGCGAGGAACATCGGCGTGATCGATCTCATGACACTTCGACGGTGCGAGCAGCGCGCCGGTTCCCCATCAATCCCCGGCCCGGATCGCGAGAGGTGCCAGCCGCCGGTAGTGGGCGCGACACTCTTCGAGCACGTCCAACAGGTGATCCGGAACCGTCTCGTCGTTGGGCCGATGCGGCTCGAACCCTGTCGTGTCGTGCAACCGCCGATACCAGGTCGGTGCCCAGACGCCGTCCTCCGGCTTCGCTCCCCTGGACCAGCTCAACATCGCAGGGTCCCAGACGATGCCGACCCGCTCGCACAATCCGCGCAGCACCGCCTCAGGGGCGCGCAACACCTCTCCCGAATCGAGGACGACCGGATCGCCGCCGGCAGCCACGATGCGGTCGAGCAACTCGACCTGCTGTGGCAAGCCCGTCATGTCTGGTGTGGCTTCGGGGAGGTTCTTGATGAGCGACGTCAGCATCTCCTCGGGTTCGCGAATGAGGAACACATTCGTCACATCGTCGAGAAAGGACAGGTCGAGCCCGAGCCCGAGGGTGTGGTGCCCCATCGACTTCAGGAAGACGACGGGGGTCGGGCAGGGGCCGAGGATGATCTCGCGTATCGCCGTCTCTCCGTTCGTCTCGACGCTGGCGAGGATCTCCTCCCGCCCCGGGTGCTCGACACCGGTCACGCGGAGATAGTGTCCGTACAGCGGCTCGTCGAACACGGTCGTGTCCGCGCGCGACCGGAACGAGTACATGAGCGCCGTCGAGATGTTGCGGGGGCCGGAGATGAGATGGATTCGCGTCGTCATCGCACATCGGCCTCCACCGCGGCGACGTACAGGGCGGCGAGTCGAGCCGTCATCGGGCCCGGGACCACACCCGTACCGATCGTCCTGCCGTCGATCCTCGTGACGGGCGTGAGTCCCCCGAAGGTGCCGGTGACGAACGCTTCGTCTGCGGTGTGGACCTGCTCGAGGTCGAAGTTCTTCGTGAGCACCGGGATGCCTTCGCTGCGCCCGATCTCGATGACCATCCCTCGCGTGATTCCGTTGAGACAGTATTCGCCCGTCGACGTCCACACCTCGGCACCGCGGACGATGAAGAAGTTGGTGGCGTTGCACGTGGCGACGTGCCCGTTGACATCGAGCATGAGGGCCTCGTCTGCTCCGGCCTTCGTCGCTTCGATGAGCGCGATCACCTCGTGGAGCTTGCTGTGGCAGTTCAGCCTCTGATCGAGCACGTCCGGACCGGGACGGCGGGTCTGAGCGGTATGAAGTGTGACACCACGACCGGTCACATCTGGATCGGCGGTCTTGTGCTCGGCGATGACGACGACGTTGGGTCCGCCGACGAGGTTCGAAGGGTGCTGGCTCGGCGTCTTCTTGTCACCCCGTGTCACCATCAACCGCACATGGACCGCGTCGTGCATCTCGTTGCGTTCGACCGTCTCGTAGAGCAGTGCGGCGACATCCGGTCGGCTCATCCCGAGATCGAGGTCGATGGCCGCGGCGTTGGCAAACAGCCTGTCGAGATGGCGGTCGAGGAACGCGAGCTTCCCGTGATGGAGGCGAAGCCCTTCCCACACCCCGTCACCGACGAGATAGCCGCTGTCGAAGACCGAGATCTTCGCCTCTTCCCGCGGGAAGAACTCGCCGTTGATAGAGACCAGAACCTCCGCGTTGCGGGGGTCGTGGACGGCGGCATGCGTGCTCATCGCGCGAAAGCTAGCCGCACCGCCCAGCGATGTGGCGGGAACTGCCCGGAACCTGCGAGCGATCGCCGATCCGGATCAGCCGGTGCGTTGCCGGCTACATGGTGTAGACGAGCGTGTCCTCGGGTGGTGCCGCAAAGAGGTCGGCAGCCTCATCTACGAGTTTGAGGTACTGCGCGTCCGTCATGGTCCTGCCGAGGGTTTCTTCGAGCTGCGCCATGCTCTCGTAATCCGCGTACCAGTGCAGGGTGCCCAGGGTTCCCCCAACCTGCAGGCCCCAGGTCACGGTGACACCGAAGTTCTCCCCTACGTAGTCCGAGACGGTGGCCGCAAACTCCAGCGCCTGATCCCGCTTGCCGCGCTCGATCACGGCAGACCGGTCGAGTCGTACACCCATGGTTCCTCCTCTGGGTCGACCCTCCAAAGGTACACCTCGGTGATCTTCCGGGCAGCGTTCGCTCAGATGGTGCCGCCAAGCGTGGCCACCGCGGCGTCCACGAGGTAGGGGACGGCGTCCAGCGTCCGCCCGTCGAGAAGGATGTGGTTGTTACAGCCCTGGAGGATCACCAGCAGCGCACCTGCCATGGCGGCGGCGTCGCCTTCCGGGATGCGCTTCGCCGCCATCCCCAACTCGACGAACCGTCTGATGATGCGGAGCGCCGCTTCCTCCCGCCCCCGATAGACATCGCGAATCGTGCGATGCTCCGGAAGCCGGGCGAGCGCCAGACGAAACATGAGCGCGTCCTCACCGAAGCCTTCGATCGCCCCCGCAACCACGCGGCTCATCGTCTCGTGCAACCCGGCGTCGAGCACTCCCTCGATGGTCAGGCTCGATGCGATCCGGTCTTCGAGGTCTTGGAGCACGCGGTCGAACGCCGCGGCGACGAGATCATCCTTCGACGGGAAGTACGTGTAGAACGTCGCCGTCGAGACACCGGCGCGTTCGGCCACCGACTCGGGACGCAGCACCCCCGAGAGGTTGATCTCGGTGCGTGCCCCCTCGACGAGCGCCTCGTAGGTCCTGCGAGCCTTGCCCCCTTCCGGCGGTGACAGCAACTCATCTCTCATCGTGTCCGACCTGACTTGAGCTTCTCTCTTGTTTTTCCTCATAGAACTGTAGACTCTCTCCAGCATGATCGTTAGGGTTTCTGGAGGAGGACGATGGACACCTCATACCTCGGACTGGAAGGCAAGACGGCGCTCGTAACGGGAGCCAGCCGCGGCATCGGAGCTGCCATCGCAGCCCAGCTCATCGATGCGGGCGCCCGCGTCGCCATCAGCGGCCGCAAGCAAGAGCCGCTCGAGACGGCGGCGGAGCACATGGCGCTCGAGGGGCGGCCCGTGCTCCCCGTGGTGGCACACAACCGCAAACCGGAGGACCTCGCCGCCCTCGTCGATGGCGTCGTCGCCGAGCTCGGCAGGATCGACATCGTCGTCAACAACGCCGCAACCAACCCCGTGTTGGCACCGCTCGTCGACATCGAGACGCCCACCTACGACGCCATCATGGAGACCAACGTCCGCGGCTACTTCCTCGTGTCGCAGGCGGCGGCGCGCCACATGATCGACCAGGGTGAGGGCGGGTGCATCCTCAACATCTCCTCGGTCGGCGGCGTCAGCCCCGACAGGGGCCTCGGCGTGTACTGCATCTCGAAAGCCGCCATCAACATGCTCACCCGCGCCCTGGCTATCGAGTTGGGCGAGCACGGGATCCGGGTGAACGCCATCGCCCCCGGCGTGGTGCGCACCCGCTTCAGCCAGGCCCTGTGGAGCAACGAGCCGCTCATGAAACAGGAGATGGCGCACACTCCCCTCGGTCGAATCTCAGAGCCCGAAGAGGTGGCGAAGCTTGCGCTCAGCCTCGTCACCGACGCCTCCGCATACGTGACGGGACAGGTGTTGGTGATGGACGGCGGCGGATCGGTATGACCACGACCGGCAGGAAAGGACCAGACGCGTGAGTGAGCAGCGATACGACACAGTGGTGATCGGCGCCGGAATCGCCGGCATGGCGACCAGCGCCATCCTGGCGAAGGACTTCGGCAAGTCCGTGCTCGTCCTGGAACGTGCGCCCTTCATAGGAGGCAGAGCGGTCTCGTTCGTCGGAAAGGGCGACAAGGTAGTGGCAGACGGCGTGGAGATGGGTGTCCGCGAGTTCAAGAAGGCGCTCGCCCACGCCCGCACCTTCGTGGGCACCTGCTACCCCGATCTGGAGACGATCTTCGCCGAGGGGATGCTCGACGGCTACACGATCGAAGCCGGCGGTCACGGGCTGTTCTGGGGCAACAAGTCGCGGATGCGGTGCGTGCTCGACCACCTGGGCGCTCCCGTGGACATGCCGGTCAACACGGGCCTGGCGTTCATCGACCACAAGAACGGCAACACGATGCACCAGGTGGCACCCGGTGGGAAGTACGAATGGATGACCGACGAGGGATACGCAACGACCCTCGCGGCCCTGCGCGACATGGCGACCACCACCCCACACCAGATGGCGGAGCTGATGGAGACACCCCTGTCGGAGTGGCTCGACGAGCGCAACCTCCACCCTGAGGCGTACGACTACATCAAGGTCCTGGCGGCATCGCAGACCGCCATGGCCGAGCCGGCGATGACGCCGACGGGCGACTTTCTCGGGTACATGATGGCGGCGCGACCCATCGGGATGAACCTCATCACGGGGTCGGTGGCCACCGTCGGTGAGCCGGGTCCGATCGCGATCCCGAAGGCGATGGAGCAGGTGCTGCTCGACCACGGGGGTGAGATCCGTCGCAGCACCGTCGTCGCGAACGTCATCATCGAGGACGGCAGGGCGACCGGTGTCGAGATTCACACCGATGACGGGCTCGACACGATCCGGGCCGACCACGTGATCTGCACGATCCCACCCAAGTACATCTTCAACGTGCTTCCCAAGGAGGTCTTCCCCTCCGAGTGGGTGGACACACTGTCCACGAAGTTCTGGGGAGCGGGTCTCCTGTCGGCCTACATCGCCCTCAAGCGCGACGTGTGGGCCGACTACGGCATCGACGAGCGCTCCTTCATCTACATGCCCGACATCATGTCCGAGGGATACACCGGAGCGGTCGACATGGTGATGGCCGTCATGAGCCCCTGGGGGGGCAGGCGCGCCCCCGAGGGCAAGCGCGACTTCGTGTTCTCCACCGCGCTCACCGACAAGGAGATGCGCGACCCGGAGAAGGTCAAGCGCGTCACCGACTGGTGCGACGAGTGGTTCCGCGAGACGTTCCCCACTTGGGAAGAGGACATGGAGTTCTGCATCTGGACCCCGTCGCCCGAGGCATACGGGCTCTGGCGACCCGTGGGCGAGGACCGGCCGGATGTCCAATCGCCGTGGGTCGACGGGCTCTACTTCGCAGGCGACCAGTACGGACGGCGCCTCTGGGGTGGTGGCGTAGACGGGGCCTCGCTCTCGGCCGTACTCTGCGTCGACGCCATGGAGGGCACGAACCTCGAGGAGGACATCTTCCCGTGGTACCACCAGGGAATCCCCGAGCTCGAGCTCACGATGTGAGGAGATGATCAGTGGATTTTGCGTTCAGCGAGCGGACGGCGGAGCTCCGCGAGGAGCTGCTCGACTTCATGGAAGGGCACGTGTACCCCGCAGAGGCGGTGTACCGCGAGCAGATGGCCGACTCCGGAGACCCGCACCACCACCCCCGCATCATCGAGGATCTGAAGACCGAGGCGCGCAGTCGCGGGTTGTGGAACCTCTTCTTGCCGCATTCGGAGTTCGGTGCAGGGCTGAGCAACCTCGAATACGCACCGCTGGCAGAGATCACGGGTCGCAGCCCAGGGCTGGCGCCCGAGGCGCTCAACTGCTCGGCGCCCGACACGGGGAACATGGAGATCCTCACGATGTTCGGCACCGAGGCACAGAAGGAACGCTGGCTGGCACCGCTGCTGGCCGGCGAGATCCGCTCGTGTTTCTCGATGACCGAGCCGGACGTCGCGTCTTCGGACGCGACGAACATCCGGTCCCGTATCACGCGGGACGGCGACGAGTACGTCGTGGACGGTCACAAATGGTGGTCCAGTGGGGCCTTGTCGTCGGAGTGCAAGGTGGCCATCGTGATGGGCGTCACGAACCCGAACGCGGACACCTACCACCGCCAGAGCATGATCCTCGTGCCACTCGACTCTCCGGGGGTGAACGTCGTCCGTGATCTGCCCGTCTTCGGCCACCATTCGCGGCACGGCCACGGCGAGATCCGGTACGAGGGAGTTCGGGTGCCGGCGGAGAACCTCCTCGGTGAGGAAGGATCCGGATTCGCCATCGCACAGGCACGACTCGGCCCCGGTCGTATCCATCACTGCATGCGAGCCATGGGCATGGCAGAGCGTGCGTTCGACATGATGTGCGAGCGGGCCAAGAGCCGCGAGACCTTCGGACGCACCATCGCCGACCACGGCGTCGTCAGGGACTGGATCGCCGAGTCGCGGATCCGGATCGAGCAAGCCAGGCTCTTCGTGCTCAAGACGGCCTGGCTCATCGACACCGTGGGGGTCAGAGGGGCGCGGATCGAGATCTCGGCGATCAAGGTGGCGGCCATGCGCACGGCGACGTGGGTCATCGACAGGGCGATTCAGACCTTCGGGGCGGCCGGCTTCACCGACGACCATCCTCTGGCAGCGCTGTATGCGCAGTCGCGGTCACTCCAGATCGCAGATGGGCCGGATGAGGTGCACAAGCGCTCCGTGGCGAGGCGTGAGCTGCGCAGGTTCGAGCCGACGGCCGGCGCGTGAGTTCCGGCAGGCGCCCGCCCCTCGTCGACGACGGGGCGCTCGCGACCTGGATGGACACCGAGGAGCTGGCCGTGGGAGAGCCCATCTCCGTCGAGCGGATCACGAGCGGTCACTCCAATGAGCTGTTCCGTGTCGAGCGCGGCTCCCTCCGCCTTGCGCTGCGGCGCCCTCCCCGCACTCCGCTTTCCCCGACGGCACACGATATGGCCCGCGAGTTCCGGGTCCTCACTGCCATCAGAGAGGCAGGTGCCCTCGTCCCGGTGGCGACCCCGATCCGGCTCTGCGCGGACGCGTCGGTCATCGGCGCGCCCTTCTACCTGATGGAGCTGGTCGACGGGCTCGTTGCGAGACACAACATGCCGGAGCGGCTCGTGACCGGCGACCTGGGCGACGACGTCGCGACCGCCCTCGTTGGTGCCCTCGTCGGAATCCATGGCCTCGCTTGGCGTACGTCGGGGCTCGAGGACTTCGGCCGCCCCGACGGCTACGTTGCACGCCAGGTCGAACGATGGCTCGGCCAGCTGGACCGCTATCGCACGCGGCCTCTGCCAGACGTCGATACGGTCGCCGCATGGCTCGGCGCCCACCAGCCGCCGGCACAGGAGCCAACGCTCCTCCACGGCGACTTCACCCTCGTCAACGTAATGCTCGCGCGGCAGCCACCGATCGAGCTCGTTGCCGTCGTCGATTGGGAGCTCGCCACGATCGGGGATCCCCTCGTCGATCTCGGCTGGCTCCTCGGTCTGTGGCACGAACCAGGAGAGCCGCTGCTCCCCGGAGCCGACGCCGGTGTCATGGGGCTTCCCGGCGTACCCGGCATGCCGCGGCGGCGTACGATCGCAGCGATGTACGCAGATCGATCGGGCCGCGACCTCTCCCACCTCGGGTTCTACTGTGCCCTGGCACTCTTCAAGCTCGCCTGCATCATGGAGGGCTCGTATGCCCGGTACACGGCGGGGACCAGCGACGACCCATACTTCGCGGCGCTCGAGGCTTCGGTCCCTGCGCTGGCGCATCGAGCCGTGATGTTCACCGACGGCTTCGTTTGAGAGCACGCTGATGGACTTCGCGCTGCCCCCGAAGACCACCCGGCCCGCGTCGCGATCCGCTCATGGCTGGCCGAACACCCCGATCCCGACGGGCGGGAGCTCGCTGAAGCGGGATATGTCGCACCTCACTGGCCGGAGCCCTGGGGCCTGGGAGCCGACGTCGAAGCCCGCCTGATCATCGACGAGGAGCTGGATCGAGCCGGCGTGCGCATGCCGAACAACCCGATCGGCATCGGGTGGGCCGGTCCGACGATCGTGGCGGCGGGAACCGAGGCGCAGCAGCGCCGCTGGCTGCCCTCGATCCTCGACGGATCGACCTTCTGGTGCCAGTTGTTCTCCGAGCCGGACGCAGGGTCCGATCTGGCAGCTCTCCGAACCAGGGCGGAGCGGGACGGAGACGAATACGTCGTCACCGGGCAGAAGATCTGGTCGACATGGGCAAACCACTCAGACTGGGGCATCCTCCTGGCACGGACGGACCCCGGCGCCGCGAAGCATCGCGGCATCAGCTACTTCGTCGTGGACATGGCGAGCCCCGGCATCGAGGTACGTGAGATCATCGAGATGACCGGCGGGAACCACTTCAACGAGACGTTCTTCACCGACGTCCGCATTCCGGTGGAGAACAGGATCGGCGACGAGAACGACGGCTGGCGCCTGGCCCGACTGACGCTCGGTAACGAGCGACTCTCGCTCTCCGAGGGCGGCGTCTTGTGGGGCATGGGACCGACCTCCGCCGAGTTCCTCGCGCTCGTTCGCAACTCCGGCGGCCTTCGCGGCGATGAGGCCAGACAGCGCGCCGTTGCCGCTTACGAGGAGATGACGGTCTTGCGCCTGCTCGGCTATCGAATCCTGACCAAGATGATGCATGGTGGAGATGCCGGCGTCGACGCCTCGATCCGGAAGCTTCTCGCGGACCTCCACGGCCAGCACGTCATGGATCTCGTCAAGGATCTGCGCGGACCTTCCGGCATGCTGGGGGCCTACGGCGAGGACCAAACAGCCGACGAGTGGCATTGGGGATTCCTGTTCGCCCCTGCGCTCACCATCGGCGGCGGCACGACCGAAGTGCAACGCAACATCATTGCCGAGCGCCTGCTCGGCCTTCCCCGGGAGAAGACGGGATGACGTACGACGACTTCGCCCACATCAGGTTCGAACGCTTGGAGGGGTCAGTGCTGCGCGTCACGATCGATCGCAGCGGGAGCGATCTCAACACCGTCGACGGAGAGCTCCACACCGAGCTGGCGGCGCTGTTCGCACTCCTCAGGAACGAGAACGAGGCACGTTGTGCGCTGCTCACCGGGTCTGGTCGGGCCTTCTCCGCCGGAGGCGACTTCGCGTGGTTTCCCGAGCTGCAGGATCCCGAGCATCTCGAACAGGTACGACGGGACGGTCGCAGCCTCGTCTGGGATCTGCTCGATGTAGCCATCCCCGTCGTTGCGGCCGTCAACGGGCCGGCGATCGGTCTCGGTGCATCGATCGCGCTGCTGTGCGACGTCATCTTCATGGCGGAGTCTGCGACCATCGCCGACCCCCACGTCCGAGTCGGCATCGTGGCAGGAGACGGAGGCACGGTGGCGTGGCCGCTGGCGGTAGGTCCGGCGCGAGCGAAGCAGTACCTGCTCACCGGAGACCCGGTGCCTGCAGCCGAAGCGGAACGCATCGGCCTCGTGAACTTCGTCGTCGAGGGCGATCAGCTCCAGGAAGAGGCGCTGGCCTTCGCTCGGCGGCTGGCCGCGGGGCCGCCGCTCGCAGTCCAGTACACCAAACAGGCCGTCAACGCCTGGGTCAAGCAGACCGCCGGAGTGTCGTTCGACGTCGCGACCGCACTCGAGATCGCCACCTTCCGCAGCAGTGATCACTCTGAGGCGCTCAACGCCCTGCGTGAGAAACGCGACCCCGACTTCGAGGGTCGCTGAGGATCGAGACAGGCCTCATCGGCCGAAGCGCCGCTCCCTCCGCCCGTAGTCCCGAAGGGCGCGCAGGAAATCGACTCTACGAAATGCGGGCCAGTACACATCGGCGAAGATGTACTCCGCGTACGCCGATTGCCAGAGCAGGAAGCCCGAGAGCCTGGCTTCTCCGCTGGTGCGGATGACGAGATCCGGGTCCGGCAGATCCGCGGAGTACATGTGACCCGCGAGACCCTCGGCAGAGATCGCGTCCACGACGTCTTCTGTGGTCACCCCCGCGTCCAGCAGCCCTCCGACGAGATCGCGTGCTGCATCGACGATTTCCTGACGGCCGCCATATGCGAGGGCGATGGTGACGCGGCGCGATCCGTCCGGCAGCCGGTCCTCGAGCCGCTTCGTGGCCTCCGTGAGCCGGGGTGGGAGCTGATCGACGCTTCCGATGAAGCGGACGGCGACGTCGTGCCCCACCGC
The DNA here is from genome assembly GCA_046756805.1 of Acidimicrobiia bacterium. Taxonomy (GTDB): domain Bacteria; phylum Actinomycetota; class Acidimicrobiia; order Spongiisociales; family UBA5794; genus CAMYMC01. The sequence continues at coordinate 3,711 of JBHHXA010000011.1, read as the reverse complement.
CACCTCGGGAATCGCATCGAACAACTCGATGAGCACGTCGTAATAGGTATCGAGCTCCTCAGCCGGTCTGCTGAGGTTCTCTCTCGACAGAAGCCAGCAGGTGACGGCGGGGATGCCGAGCTCCTCGGTCCAGTGGAGCAGCTCGACGAACTTCGCCATGCCGGCGCGATAGCTCGCCGCATAGTCGGGGAGTCCCTCCGCGCGTGCGTAGCGGCGATGCCCGTCATGGATCACGCCGATGTGACGCGGCATCCGCTCCGGATCCAGATCCGCGAGCAGACGCGACTCGTAGATCCGATACAGGGGTCGGGTCAGGAGCTCTCGAACGTTCATCGTTGGCTTCCACTCTATTCCCACACCGGCGCTTGGTCGTGAGTCTCACTCCGATGCGTGTGGCCTACCAACCGGGGGGCGCGAAGAAAGGACGAATCGTTGCCGCCAATTACGCCAAATACGTGCCAAAATGCCGCTGCAAGAACACCAGTCCTCGCCGAGGAGGCAACACATGGCAATGTCCGACGAACACAAGGCAGCCCTTGCCGAGGGCCGCAGACAGGCGCGTGCGATCAAGGTCTACCTCGAGGCGATCGGATCGAGACGGCCCGGTCGGCCCATCACAAAAGAGAGCCTCACAGACCGGCTGGCAAGAGTCGAAGCACAGCTCGGCGGTTCGGTGGACCCGTTGCGAAGAGTCGAATTGCTCCAGCAGCGGATCGATGTCAAGAAGGCGCTCGATAGCCTGTCCGCAGCCGTCGATATCGGATCTCTGGAGAACGGGTTCGTCGAGCACGCCTCCGGATACTCCGACCGCAAGGGGATCTCGTACAGCGCATGGCGCGAGGCCGGCGTTTCCGCCGGAGTGCTCAAGAAGGCCGGGATACGCCGCTCCGCTTGAACCCGGCTCCGGCTGCCTGGCGCTCAGGTGACATAGCGTCGCCGCGCGGGGGCGGCGCCGCACTAGGGTCGCTCCATGCCCACTCCCGACTTCGTCCTGCGCCTTCGTTCGCGGGTCGGTAACGAACTGATGATGCTGCCCGGTGCCTCCGCGCTCGTGACCGACGATGAGCACCGGGTGCTGCTCATGCGCCGCGCCGACACCGGCGAGTGGAGCTTCCCCGCAGGCATCGTCGAGCCGGGTGAGCAGCCTGCCCAGACCGTGGTACGCGAGGTCTTCGAGGAGACAGGTCTCATCGTCGTGCCCGAATATGTCGCAGGGATCGTCGGGCTGGTCGGTGTCACCTACCCCAACGGCGATGTCTCCGAGTACGTCTCGACCGTATTCCGATGCAGGGCCGTCGGTGGCACACTCGAGCCCCGCGACGGGGAGGCGCTCGAGGTCGGTTTTCACGACCTCAGCAGCGTCATCGTGCGCCGCGCCGCACAACGCTGGTCCATACCTCTCGAAGAACTTCTCGACGGCAGTGCCTCGTTTGCGTGGAACGACGAGTGGCTCGAGGCGCTGCATGCTGACGCCTGATCGCACCAACGGCGGGGATGATCAGTTGAGCGACACCGCCGACTCGCCGATACCCCACCTCGTGGACGAGATGAGGGCGACGCTGGGGAAGATGCAGAACCCGGTACGCGGGTTTCTCCACGGCTTCGCGGCCGTCGGGGCCGTCACGGGCACCGTGCTCCTCGTCCTGCAGGCACGATCTCTGCTGCCCCGGCTGGCCGTCCTCGTGTTCGGTCTCGGACTCGTCGCGCTCTACAGCACGAGCTCGCTCTATCACTCCGTCCCGTGGCGAGAGGTGTGGAAGCGAAGGATGCAGCGCGCCGACCACTCGATGATCTTCGTCCTCATCGCCGGCACCTATACGCCGATCGCCGTGATCGCACTGGAGGGTTGGCTGCGGTGGGCGACGCTCGCGACGGTGTGGGCGATCGCCATCACCGGTATCGCCACACTGGCCTTCATGCGGAAGGACCGATACCACTTCGCCATCGCGCTGATGACGACGCTGGGTTGGCTGGCGTTGGTCATCCTATGGCCGGTGGGCCAACGAGCGGGGATCGCGGCAGTTGTCCTTCTCGCCGCAGGTGGGGTGATCTATACCATCGGGATGGTGTTTCTCGTGACGAACCGACCCCGGTTATGGCCTCGTGTCTTCTCGTATCACGAGGTCTTCCATATCATGGTAATTGCGGCGTCGGTGCTCCACTTCGTGGCCACCTATCGCTACGTTGTGCCGCTCGCATCCTGAGGATCGACTCCGGGGATCTGGAGCAGTAGCAACCTGCCCGGCTCGTACCCGCCGTTGTGATACGAGTACTGCTCACCCTTTTCGATGAGTAGTACATCACCGCGGCGGACTCGCACCTGATCGCCGCTTATGTCGAATTCGATCTCACCGCTGACGCCGACGTACACCTTCTTCTTCTCGATCGCGGCGAACGGCGGCGTGTCGGCGCCGATCGGGACCTCGACTTCGGCCATCGACGCCGCAAACAGCGAAGGTGGCGTCATGTCCCGTATGGAGAGATGACCAAAAGGAAAAGGACCTGTGTCCCGGTAACGCCTGAGCTCCACTATCGCTCTCTTCGCTTGCGGTTCGAGCGACTCTAGTGGCGTGAACCGGGGCCACTTCTCGACGTGTGCACCGTTTCTCGTCACACGCCCGCGATACGGTGAACCCATGAGCACTTCGAGATCTATCGCAACCGACTCACTCGATATCTTCCTGATGGACGCGGGCATCGGCTTCACTGTGGTCGACCGGTGTCCCGACGCACGGTGCGAGGTCTGCGTGCCCGAAGCGGTGGCGCTCGACGCTCCGACGCAGCCGAGCCGCGTCTCGGCTCTGCCCTGGCTCAGCCGAGCTCGAGCCTCAGCCGGTCGATCTGAGTGCGCACCGAGGCCGGCGAACCGCCACCCGGGGTCGCACGGCGTCCCACGCTCCCCTTGCGGGTCAGCAGACCGACGTCGTCGGCTGTAAAGCGCCGGTCGGCGATCCTGAGGTCGTCCATGGTGAGCGATTCCGGCGAACGCTCGTGGGCAACGAGAGCGGCTACGACTCGTCCCACCGCATGGTGCGCCTCGCGGAAGGGGACGCCGCGCAGCACGAGTGCCTCCGCGAGATCGAGCGCTCCCACCCATCCCGAGGGCTCCGGCGGATCGAGATCGGTGGTACGAACCAGCGCACCCAGTGCTTCCACGCACCCGGCGAAGGTGTCGTCTGCGTGGAAGACGAGGCGCTTGTCCTCCTGGAGGTCGCGGTTGTAGGTCAGCGGCAGCCCCTTCTGGAGTCCGAGGATCGCGACCACGTCGCCCTGGAGGGCGGCCGCCCTGCCCCGTACCAGCTCCGCGATGTCGGGGTTCTTCTTGTGCGGCAACGCAGACGAGCCGGTTGCAAAGGCATCGGGAAGGCGCGCCCAGCCGAACTCCGTCGTTGCCCACATCACGATCTCCTCGGCAAGTCGGCTGAGATGCGCCGTCGCCTGTGCACAGCAGAAGACGAACTCCGCCGCCACGTCGCGAGAAGCGACCGCATCCATGGAATTGGCGAAGACCGTCCCGAACCCCAGCGCATCGGCGACGGCCCCGGGGTCGAGAGGGAGGGAGCTGCCGCCGCCGGCGCCGGCGCCGAGCGGGGACTCGTCGAGCCGTCCCGCCACGTCGGTGAAGCGCCCCCGGTCCCGCATCAGCATCCAGCCGTATGCGAGCAGGTGGTGGGCCAGCGGCACGGCCTGTGCCTGCTGGAGGTGCGTGTA
>JBHHXA010000010.1:0-21610 GCA_046756805.1 Acidimicrobiia bacterium | reverse complement strand
GCAGCCGATCCGCACAGTACGCAAAGAGGTCGGTGACCAGCCGCATCGACGGCGCCACCGGGTAGATGTACGTCCCGCGTGCGACGTACTCCTTGAGGACGTCGTTCTGCACGGTTCCCCCGATGGTGGACCCGGGGACACCCTGCTCTTCGGCCACGAGCTCATAGAGGAGGAGGAGGATCGGCGCGGTGGCGTTGATCGTCATCGACGTCGTGACCTCGCCGAGGGGAATGGCGTCGAAGAGCAGCCTCATGTCATCTAGGGAATCGATGGCGACGCCGACCTTGCCCACTTCGCCGCGCGCCATGGGATGGTCGGAATCGAGCCCCATCTGCGTCGGCAGGTCGAACGCCACGGACAGACCGGTTTGTCCGGCTTCGAGCAGCGAACGGAACCGATGGTTCGTCACCTCCGCCGTCCCGAAGCCTGCGTACTGCCGCATCGTCCAGCGACGATCGCGATACATCCCCGGGTATGGCCCCCTGGTGAACGGAAACGCTCCCGGATCACCGAGCCGGGAGTCGTGATCCCAGTCCGCACGGTGTTCCGGGCCGTACACCGGCTCGATCTCGAAGCCGCTCGTCGCAGAGATATCCATGCACACTCCGGCAAAAGCAACGGGGCAAAATCCGCCCGTACCTAACATTCCCTCGTGGTGGCGCCGATGCTACCGCTCGGGAACTTTCGCGCTCTCCACGGCGTGTGTCCTCCAAAACCATGGACCCCAGCATTCATCTCGAAGAGCGACGCGACCGGCGTGGCCGGCGGTTGCCCGCGCTCGCCCTCCTTGGCGTCATCTCCTTGCTCGGCGCATCCCTCGCCGGGCTCTTCGGCTTCCTGGAGGTGAACGCGGCGTTCGGGACGGTCGAAGACCTCGAGGACACGTACATCTGCGACGTGGAGAGCTACGTCCTCGAGTTCCCGGCGATCTCGCGACTTTCGGAGATCTATACCGCGGACGGCGTCCTTCTCGGAAAGCTCACCGAGCGCAACAGCCAGCCCAGCGAGCTCGGCGAGATCCCCGATGTCGTCGTCGAGGCCTTGCTCTCCGCCGAGGACGCAGACTTCTACTTCCACGAGGGCATCGACTTCAAGGCGATCTTCCGCGCCGCCCTGGAGAACATCACGGGAGAAGGGGGCCTCCAGGGAGGCTCGACGATCACCCAGCAGGTCGTGAAGCAGAACTTCCTCTCCTCGGAGCAGACCATCGAGCGCAAGATCTGCGAAGCGGTCGTCGCCGCCGAGCTGGAGCGGCGGTACACGAAGGACCAGATCCTCGAGTTCTACATGAACTCCATCTTCTATGGGGAGAACGCTTACGGCGTGAGAGCGGCGGCCCAGGAGTACTTCGGCAAGGGCCTCTCCGAGCTCAGCATCGCCGAGGCGGCCACCATCGTCACCCCGATCCGCTCCCCGTCGACCTACGACATCCGGGAAGAGCGCTCCAACGTGGTGCGGGCCCGTAACGCGGTCATCGACCAGATGGAGGCGAACGGGTTCATCAGCGCCGCCCAGGCGCGCGAGGCAAAGCTGGAACGGCTGGCCCCGATCGAGCACCGGGACTTCGAAGAACTGGCGCCCCAGGTCATCATCGCCGCCAGAGAGGAGGTCCTGCGCGACCCCAAGTACGGGCTGGGGGAGACGTACAGCGAACGGAAGCGCTCCCTGTTTGGTTGCCCGGCATCGGACAGCGAGTGCGAGGGCGGAGGCGGGCTCAAGATCTTCGTCACGGTCAACTACGAGCTCCAGCAAGAGGCGAACCGGGTGCTGCGCGAGTGGTTCCGCGACATCAACGGACCCACGGGCGCCATCGCCATGGTCGACAACGAGACCGGGGCCGTGAAGGTGATGGCGAGCGGTCTCGAGTTCGGCGAGGACATCGCGGCGGGTCAACGACCCTACGACCTCGCAGGTGAGGGCAGACGGCAGGCCGGATCCGCCTTCAAGCCGTTCGCACTCGCCGCGGCGCTCGAGAGCGGCAGCCAGTTCGGGTCGCCGATCACGCTCGGCAGCTTCTGGGACTTCACCAGCCCGCAACGCATCGACTGCGGATTCCCATGTGGCAACGACGGCTCCAACATCTGGACCGTCTCCAACGCCGGTGGCGCCAATGCTGGGGGCATCAGGACGCTGGAGCAGGCCACCTACCTGTCGACGAACACCGTGTACGCCCAGGTCTCGTATGCGGTCGGACCGGACAAGATCGTCGATGTCGCCCACAGGATGGGCATCGAGTCGCCGCTCAACCCCGTGTTCTCCATCGCTCTCGGTACCCAGAGCGTGAGCCCCCTCGAGATGGCGGCGGCATACTCGACGATCGCCAACTACGGCGAGAAGGTCGACAGCTACCTCGTCGAGCGCATCGAGGACCGCAACGGGAACATCGTCTACCAGCACGAGGTCAGCAAGGAACGGGTCCTCGACGAGGCCCTGGCCGCGGCGATGGTCGCGACGATGGAGCAGGTCGTCGTGCGCGGCACGGCCACGCGGGCCGACATCGGGCGCCCCCAGGCGGGCAAGACGGGGACGGCTCAGAACTTCCAGGATGTCTGGTTCATGGGGTACATCCCGCAATACACGACCTCGGTCTGGGTGGGTCACGCGGACGCTCAGATCGAGCTCGTCGACTTCACCGTGTTCAACGGCCTCACCGGGAGCGAGCAGCACTTCCGTAGAGCCTTCGGAGGCACACTCGCTGCGCCGATCTGGAAAGAGTTCATGCTCACCGTGACCGAAGACCTGCCGGTCGAGGAGTTCCCACCGGAGCCGCCAGGAACCAGCGTCTACCGCCAGGTCCCCAACACCGTCGTGCCCGACGTCATGGAGATCACAGACGCCGAAGAGCTCCAGAGCGCCATCTTCAAGGCGGGCCTGCTGGTGGTAGTGGAAGAGGTCGCAAGCGACGAACCGGTGGGTACCGTCCTCGAGCAGACCCCGCAGGCCGAGACCGTCATCAGACAGGGCAGGACCGTCACCGTACGGGTCTCGACCGGGGAGCCGCCGCTGATGGTCGATCTCCTTGGAATCGCCGTCGCGGACATCGGTCCCGCGATCTCCGTCTTCAACGAGGAGACCGGACTTCAGATCACGTGGGTGCTCGACACCAGGGAGACACCCGGGCCCGAGCAGTGGAACACGGTCGTCGCCACTGCCCCCGCCCTGGGTGAGGCTGTTGCGTACCAGCAGGAAGTCGTCGTGTTCATCGGCGCACCTCCACCTCCACCGCCGCCGGAGCCGTAGCCGGCATCACCCGCCGCTGAGCCTGGCGTGGATCGAGTCGCTCTGTTCGTCGAGGGCGATGCACAATCGGGCGACGCGTTCCCTCGGGTCGTCGATCTCGAGAAGCAGCTGCCGATCGAGTTGCTCGATGGGAGCGACAGAACAGAGGTTCCAGAGCGCGGCGCCGGGATCCTCGGGCAGGTCGAGATCGCGGGTACCCACGTCCGCTCCGAGCTCAGAGGCAAAGGCCATCAGGCGCCGATACTTCCGTCTTGCATCCTCCATGTCGCCCCCCAGCGCCGGATACGGCTCCGGGTCGGGCTGCGCGCTGACGAGTGCAATCGGGTAGGGATCGTCCGCGAGCCACTCCTTGACGCGGAATCGCTCCACGCCCAGCGCAACCACCGCGAGCCTGCCCTCCCCCAGTCGACCGGCGCGCACGATCTTCGCTTCGCAACCCACCGTAAACCGCGAGTCTCGGCCGCCGACATCGGATCCGCGTTCGATGAGCACGACACCAAACGTGGCATCGTCTGCCAGCGCCTCGGAGATCATCGCGAGATACCGCGGTTCGAAGACGTGCAACGGCAGCACGCCGTGCGGGAACAGAACGGTGTGCAACGGGAACATACGGAGGCGTCGTGTCACGGGTCGCAGTATGGGACCGACGCTCTCCATGCGAAAGGCACATCTTTCTCGATCGGCGTGTCCGCGGGACAACCGCTACCCGATTCTTTCGCGCTCATCGTGTGATGCTATTGCAATCAACTGTGATCTATTGCTATCTATCGGATATGAACTCGATCTCGACAGCGCCCGGGTCCCTCCGTCGTGAACGTCCTCCCACGTCGGACTCCGCGCCATCCCCGGGCGCTGTCGGGAACTCTCCGGAGATGCCCTCGCCGCGCCGGACCGCGGTCGAGCGTCCCGTGGTCCGACCCGAGGTGTGGCATGCGCCCGGGGCGGGAGCCCGGTTCGCTGTGACCCACCCCTACGTGCGGAGGTTCTGGACCGCGGCGATAGGACCGGGGGCGGTCGCCGACCTGCTGAGACTTGCCACCGCAGCACAACGCGGCCGCTCCCTGAGACGGCCCGTCCATCTCGGGCGACTCATGACGCTGGGCCTCGTGGCTGCACCGGGGGGCCGGCTCCTCGTGAGCACCACCATCCCTCCCCTGCCGGTCGCTCTTGCCGCCCGCCGCCTCACACCGGATCTCGCTCGACAGCATCGCAGGGCCCTGGCTCTGGCGTGACGGTAGGGTCCCGCCGTGGACCGAATCGACGAGGCGGCAGGCCTTCTCTCCGATCGATATCGCATCCTCGTATTCACGGGTGCCGGTATCTCCACGGAATCCGGTATCCCGGATTTCCGCGGCCCCAGCGGACTGTGGCGAACGCTGGACCCTTCCCTGTTCTCGCTGCGGCGCTGGGTCAACGAGCGGTCGATCCGAGCCAATGCGTGGGACCGTCGCTTCGGCGAGCAGAGTCCGGAGTTCGAGCACAACGCCGGCCACGTAGCGGTCGCGGACCTCTGGGCGACGGGAAGGATGATCGGGTGCATCACACAGAACGTGGACGGCCTGCACCAGGCGGCCGGTCTCCGTCCCGATGCGGTCGCAGAGATTCATGGGAACCTCCTCGGCATCGTCTGTTACGAGCGCGGGCACGCGGCAGATCCGGCAGAGGTCCGGTCGCGATGGGAAGCGGGAGACGACGATCCCCGGTGTACCGAGTGCAGCTCGATCCTGAAGTCGACCACGATCCTCTTTGGTGAGGAGCTTCCGCGCGAAGCCGTCGCCCGGTCCCAGGAGTGGGCCGACGCTGCCGACGCGGTCATTGCGATCGGCTCGACGCTGTCGGTGTACCCGGCTGCCGACTTTGCGCTTCAGGTAGCGACACGGGGCGATCCGTTCGTCATCGTCAATCAGGGACCGACCGACCACGACGCCATCGCGACGGTCCGCATCGAAGGCAAAGCAGGAGAGGCCCTTCCCCCCCTCGTCGGAGCCCTGACGCCGGTCTGAGTCTCCGCATCGGACGCTACGCTCGGCCACGGAAGGAGCCCAGCGTGGATTATCGCGACCTCGTAGCCGAGGCCAAACAGTCGATCGAGGAGATCGACGCCGCCGAGCTCGCGGCGCTCCCCCCGGGCCGGACGGTCGTCATCGACGTGAGGGAGCCCGACGAGCACGCCCTGGGCGCCGTCCCCGGATCCATGCTCGTACCGAGGGGCATCCTCGAGTCAACGATCCCGACCCAGATCATGGACACCTCCACGCCGATCGTGCTCTACTGCGCGGTCGGAAACAGGTCCGCACTCGCGGCAGCCTCCCTGACGCGCATGGGCTACCACGACGTCGTGTCGCTCCAGGGTGGTTTCGAGGCGTGGAAGAAGGCCGGTCTCTCGTGGCACGAGCCCGAAGGCCTGACCACGGAGCAACGGGCCCGGTACAGCCGCCACCTCCTGCTCGGCGACGTCGGTGAGAAGGGACAGCGGCGCCTGCTCGATGCGCGGGTTCTCGTCGTAGGGGCGGGTGGGCTCGGATCACCCGCCGCGCTCTACCTCGCCGCCGCCGGCGTCGGCACCCTCGGGATCGTCGATGCGGACGAGGTGGACCTTTCGAACCTGCAACGCCAGATCCTCCACACCGTCGACCGGATCGGGACCGCGAAGGTCGATTCGGCTCGACGTGCGGTCCATGCCCTCAACCCGGACGTGGAGATCGAGGCGCACCCGGTCTGGCTCGGCATCGACAACGCGATCGACCTCGTCAAGGCGTACGACGTGGTGGTCGACGGTGCGGACAATTTCCCCACCCGCTACCTCGTCAACGATGCCTCGCTCCACACGGGGGTTCCTGTCGTGCACGCCTCTATCTTCCGCTTCGAAGGCCAGGCCACGGTCTTCGAACCGTTCCGGGGCCCTTGCTACCGGTGCCTGTTCCGCCTCCCCCCGCCACCGGAGCTGGCGCCCTCGTGCTCGGAGGCCGGCGTGCTCGGCGTTCTGCCCGGAATCCTGGGCTCGATCCAGGCGGTCGAAGCGATCAAGCTCATCCTCGGAGTGGGCACGCCTCTCACCGGTCGCCTTCTCACGTACGATGCGCTCGGTCAGGAGTTCCGCACGCTCAACATCCGCCGCGATCCGGATTGCCCGGCGTGTCGTGACGAAGCTTCACCACCGGTGCTCGTCGCCTACGACGAGGCGTGTCTTCCGGTCACCCGCTGACGCCGGTCGAGAGCGACGAGCGTGGTCTCTCCGTCAGATCGCGATCGGTCTGAGACGGCCGCTTCCGTAACGGACGATCGGGACCGGCACTGCCTGCACCCGGTTCGCAACTGCCCGGGAGACGGACTCAGCCGGTGTCGGGGGAGGCGACGGAGTTCCGGGTGTCGGCGTCGTCGCGGCAGCAACTGATGCGTCCTCGGGTGGCGGCGGCTCCGGAGCGGGTGCAGTTGCCGGCTCCTCGGCCACGGGCGGTGGTGCGGGTGGAGGGTCGGCAGCGGATGGCTCCTCGGGAGTACCCGGCGGATCCACCGGGTCCTCTGCCGGCGGGTCGGCAGCCGGCGGGTCCTCGACGGGTGGGGACACGAGCCCCGGTGCGCCCTTCATGAACACGACGGTCACCCACAACTTGTCCGCGTTCTCGACGACGACGCCGACCCCCACGTAGTTGAAGTCGCCGAGGACGTTGCGGCGATGCCCCGCGGAGTCCATGAAGGCCTCGTGGACCGTCGCCACCTCGGGTCCGACACCGACGTTCTCACCGAGTGCCATCCATCCGCCCGTCACGCCGCCCAGGGAGGGGTTGTGGTGGAGCGATCCCTGGGCAGCCATGCGCTGGGAGTGGGCTCTGGCATCATCGACGAGGTCCCAGTACATCTCGACCGGCGCGAGACCTCGGGCGGTCCTCTCGGCGTTCATCCTGGACAGGAAGGACGACTCCCCCGAAGCTGCGAGGGCCGGAGCGGTCGCCAATCCGAAGGAGAGGACGACCGGAGTGAGCAACGTGGCTGCTATGCGGCGGGCGAGGTGCATATCCGACTACGGAGAGAGGGTGAGTTGAACACTCTCCGTATCGGCTGCTGTCCGTGGTCGCTTTAGCCACGTTATGTGTCATCGAAAGACCAGAAAGGGACCATCCTGCCGCAGGGGGCTCAGCCGGCGAGGTCCTCCACGAGGGCCACCAGCGTGCGCACGCCGAACCCGGACCCGCCCTTGGACAGGTAGTACTCGGCCTTCGACGCCCTCGCCGGCCCGGCGATGTCGAGATGGACCCAGGGCCCGTCGCCGGCGAACTCGGAGAGAATCAGAGCGGCGCTGATGGCCGAGCCGTAGCGCTCACCGGTGTTCTTCATGTCGGCGATCGCCGACTCGATGTGCTTGCGGTACTCGGTCTCGAGCGGCATGTGCCACAGCTTCTCCCCTGCCCGCGCCGCCGCGGCGCGCACCTGCTCCGCAGCGTCGTCGTCGTTGGAGAACAGGCCGCCGATCTTGGGACCGAGCGCGACGGCACAAGCCCCTGTAAGCGTGGCGATGTCGACGATGAGGTCGGGCTCTGCCTCGACGGCGAGCGAGAGCCCGTCGGCGAGCACGAGCCTTCCCTCCGCATCGGTGTTGAGCACCTCGATCGTCTTCCCGTTGCGAGCCCGCATGACGTCGCCGGGCCGCTGCGCCGCCCCACCCGGCATGTTCTCGGCGAGCGGGGCGATGCCGAGGACCCTGACCGGCATCTCGAGCTCCGCGATCGCACGCAACGTGGCGAACACCGCCGCGGCACCGGACATGTCCGTCTTCATCGCCTCCATGCCTGTGGCCGTCTTGAGCGAGAGCCCGCCGCTGTCGAAGACGATGCCCTTGCCGACGAGAGCCAGCGTGGCGACCGGATCGTCCGGTGCGTACTCCAGAACGACGAGACGGGGCGGGTTGACGGCACCGGCTGCGACGGCGAGAACGCCACCGAAGCGCTCCTCTTCCATCCTCGTCTCGTTGTACACGGTCACCTCGATACCCCGGTCGGCGGCCATCTCTGCAACGGCCTCCGCCAGGCGAGCAGGAGGCTGATCGCCTGCCGGCTCGTTCACGAGATCTCGGGCGTACGCCACGGCGTCGGCGACGATGGTGCCGCGGTGAGCCCCGGCGGCGACGGCCTCGTCGTCTGCTCCAGCGAACACGACGGTGCCGGTGGCACCAGGATCGGGCTCGCTGAGATAGCGGTCGAAGCGGTACTGGCCGAGAAGGAATCCGAACGCGATTGCTTCGGCGGCACCGTCGAGATCGAGCTCGTGGAGGGTGGTGACCACCGTGTCGTGCTTGCGCACACTTCGACCGAGGTCCGCTGCCGCCCTCCGGAGGGTCTCGACGTCCGCCTCCTCGCCGAGCCCGACAAAGACCACCTGCGCGTACGGCACCGACCCGGCACCAGGGAGCACGGCGATCTGGCCCGTCTTGCCCGAGAACTCCCTGCTCTCGAGGTACCCGGGTACCCAGCCCCCGAGCGCAGCCGCCACCTCCTCAGCCCCCGGTCCCCATGTGAGGTCGCCGAAGACGGGCACGGCGAGCGCATCCCCCTCGGTCAGCAAAGGGGACGGTCCCGTGACGAACGACGTCATTCTGCGCCCTCCCGGCGGCTCGATGTCCAGTTGCTCTCGGCAGCCCTCGCCAGCATGTAGACGTAGTCGGCAAGGCGGTTGAGATAGGGCACGACCTGGGATCCCTCGAGCCCGCCGGAGCCGGCCAGCGCGACCGCTCTCCGCTCCGCTCTGCGGATCACGGTGCGTGCGGTGTCGAGGCGGGCGGCGAGAGCGTTGCCCCCGGGCACCACAAACTCGGTGGGCGTTCCCCGGTCTTCGATGATCCGGTCCAGCGCACCTTCCACCGCATCCACCATCGCGGCGGTGACACGGCTCACGTCGTCCATCAGCTTCTCCCGGTTCTGGGGAGCGGTAGCAAGCTCAGCCGCAACGACGAACAGGCGACGTTGCAGATCGAGCAGTTCGTCGGCAAGCGACGGATCGACCGAGGCAGCCTCAGCCCGTGCCTCGCCCAGGGCGGCGACGGCCTCGTCGACGCTGCCGTACGCTTCCGGGCCGAGATCGGCCTTGCCCACTCTGCCGCCATAGAAGAGCCCGGTGGTGCCGTCGTCTCCGGTGCCGGTGTAGATGCTCATCGCCGAGGCGGGAGGTTACCCAGGAAACGCCACCATCCTGCCGACCACCACGGCGCCGAAGGCCGTCAGGGTCGCGAGATAGCTCAAGCCCGTCGCCGCCATGACGGCGCTGTACCGCGGCTCACGCAAGGCGAGCACGACGGCGACACCGAGAAGAGCGGTGAACCCGCCCAGGGCGACGAAACCCCATCCCATTGCGCTCCCTGCCGCCGACCAGTCGAAGACCCCCTCCAGGGTCAGGTACCCCACGTCCCCGGCCAGCCCCACCAGCCCCGCGGCCATGAGGGCTCGCAGAGCCCATCGCGGCAACCGGGGGTCGACGAGATACCAGTGGCCCAGCATCATCTCGGAGGTGATGGCGCCGAGGAAGATCGCTCCGGTGATGACGGGGAGGAGCGGGGAGTCGGCCAGAGCGGCGATCGCAAACGCCGCGGACGCCCCTGAGAACAGGGCGGTCGCCACCGCGATCCAGCGGCTGGACAGCGCTGCCGCCGATGCCGCCAGCGCACCAGCCCATGCCAATCCGCCGCCGCCTGCTGCAGCCGCCGTGAGCCCGAACATCACCACGACGATGGCCGTCAACCAGGTGTAGCCGCGGCCGACGATCCGCCACCCCGTGACGACGGCTCCCCCGGCGGCGAGCCCCGAAGCCCACATGCCGAGGATGAGTGCCGGCGTCAGTTCCATGGGGGAGAAGACATCCCTCGGTCAGCGAGCCTCGAGCCAGCCGGCGATGCGACCGGCCACCGCTTCCGGCGTGAACCCGAACTCGGTTGCGAGATCCTGCCACGGGGCCGATGCGCCGAAGCGGTCGATGCCGATGTTGAGCCCGTCGCCACCCGTGATCGCGGCCCACCCGAACGTCACCGCAGCCTCCAGCGAGGCGATCGGGAGCCCTTCCCCCAGGATCTCGGAGCGGTACTCCGCGCTCTCCGCGGCGAAGGCCTCGACGCAGGGCATGGAGACGACGCGCATCGCGACCCCACGATCCCGCAGAAGCGCCGCGGCTTCCCGCGCCACCCACACCTCCGAGCCGGTCGCCACCAGCACCGCATCCGTGCCTTCGTGCACGACATGGGCGCCGCGGCCGACGACCGACGGGTCCGCCATCACATCGGGCACGGGTAGGCCTTGTCTCGTCAGCACCAGGGCGGTCGGCCCGCTCGTGCGGTTCAGGGCGAGTTGCCAGGCGCCCGCAGCCTCAGCGGGGTCGCTCGGCCGCACGACCCAGAGGTTGGGGATGGCGCGGAGGGCTGCGACGTGCTCCACAGGCTGATGCGTCGGGCCGTCCTCGCCGAGGAAGATCGAATCGTGGGTCCACACCCAGATCGACGGTGCGTCCATGAGCGCGCCCAGGCGCACCGCACCCCGCATGTAGTCGCTGAACGTCATGAAGGTGGCCCCGAACGCACGAAGGCCCCCGTGTACGGTGATGCCGTTGACGATGGAGCCCATGGCGTGCTCGCGGACGCCGAACCTGATGTTGCGACCGCGGTGTTCATCTCGCGAGAAGTCCGGGGATCCGGAGATGATCGTGCTCGTCGAAGACGCGAGATCGGCCGCTCCGCCCAGGAGATCCGGCCGATCTGCGGCGACGGCGTTGAGCGCGGCGCCCGCGGCCTTGCGGGTCGCGACGGACGTCCCTGCTGCCGCCTCCGGGGTCTCGATGGTGACGGGCTTGGGATCGAAGTGGGCTCGCCACAACGCCGCGCCCTCGGGGTCTGCCGCAAAACGGCGGTCTCTGCGGTCCTCCCATGCCGTCCTGGCTTCAGTCCCGCGAGCCATCGCGTCTGCGAAGAAGCCGTAGACGGCGTCGGGGACCTCGAACGGCGGGTGCGGCCAGTTGCGCCCCTCGCGGACCAACTCGATCTCCTCCGCTCCGAGGGGGGAGCCGTGGGCCGCGGCACTGTCCTGCTTGTTGGGGCTGCCGAACCCGATGTGGGTCTTGCACGAGATCAGCGTCGGTCGTGCCGTCTCCTCGATTCCCGCTCCGATGGCCTCGGCGATAGCCGTGCGGTCGTGACCATCCACGGTGAGCGTATGCCAGCCGTATGCGCCGAACCGGGCAGGAACATCTTCGCTGTAGGTCCAGTCGGTCGGCCCCACGAGTGAGATCGCGTTGTCGTCGTACAGGTACACGATCCGACCCAAACCGAGATGCCCCGCCAGCGAAGCGGCCTCCGAAGCGACACCCTCCATGAGATCGCCGTCCGACACGAAGCCGTACACCCGGTGATCGACGAGGTCGTGGCCAAAGGTCGCCCGGAGATGGGCCTCGGCGATCGCCATGCCGACCCCGGTCGCAAAGCCCTGCCCCAGTGGCCCCGTGGTCGTCTCGAGGCCGCGCTCGGCATCGACCTCGGGATGGCCAGGCGTCGGTGACCCCAGCTTGCGGAAACCCCTGATGTCGTCCATGCCGAGCGGGAAGCCGCTGAGGTGGAGCAGCGAGTAGAGCAACATCGAAGCATGCCCGTTCGACAGCACGAACCGGTCCCGATCGGGCCAGGTGGGGTGTGTCGGATCGATGCGGAGATGCGAGCCCCAGAGCGCGACGGCCATGTCTGCCATGCCCATCGGAGCACCGGGATGGCCCGAGTTCGCCCGTTCGACTGCGTCGATCGAGAGGATTCTGATCGCGTCTGCCGCGAGCTGGTCGGGGGCGGTCATCGAGCTCCTTTGGTGTCTTTCTGTCAGGCTACCGCGACCGCCGCCACGTCCGGCTGCGGTCAATCCACCACTGCGAGGCTGCGATCTGCGTTGTTGCGCCGGATCGGGCCCTCAGCGCCGAGGGCGACGATGTCCTCGATGCGCATGCCGAATCTGCCCTCGACATAGATGCCGGGCTCCACCGAGAACACCATCCCGGGTGCGAGCAGGTCGTGGTTACCCGCGACCAGATAGGGAGGCTCGTGACCGTCGAGCCCGATCCCGTGACCCGTCCTGTGGATGAAGAACCGTCCCAGGCCGGCGTCTTCGATCCTGTCGCGCACGACCCGGTCCACCTCGGAAGCGGGCACTCCTGCCACCGCCGCTGCCACGCCGGCCTCCTGAGCCTCCGACAGCACCTCGAACGCCTCGTGGAACTCGCCGTCCGGCTCCCCGACGTGGAAGGTCCGCGTGATGTCCGAGCCGTAGCCCGACACCTTCCCGCCGAAATCCACGACCACCGAGTCGCCTGCTGCGATGACACGGTCGCCCGGCTCGTGGTGCGGCGATGCCGCGTTCGGACCCGAGGCGACGATGGCGAACGACGACGAATCGTGACCTTCGGCCACGGTCTCTTCGGCGACGAAGTGCGCGACGTCCCGTTCGGTGCGCCCCATGAACCGGACCTTGCGCAGCCTGGCGGCGACCCGATCCGCTGCTTCCCCCGCCGAGCGAAGCAGTTCGACCTCGGCGACGTCCTTGATGGTGCGCAGCGGGGTCAGCACCGACGTCGCATCGACGAACCGCGTGCCCGGCAACCGATCCTGGAGACCGAGGAGGAAGCGACCCCAGGTCTCGGCGCCGACACCGACAACCGCAGCGTCGCCGAGCCGTCGGGCGACGAGATCGAGCGGATCCTGGGTCTCCTCCCACGCAACGACCTCGAGCCCTGCCCTGTGCCGCACCCGCGGCTCCTCGAGTCGGGGCACGGCGAGCACCACCGCATCCCGAGTCACGACCGCCATCGTCAGACGTTCGTTGGCCACGGCGTGATATCCCGTGAGATACGGCAAGTCGGACCCGACGGAGATCGCCAGCGCATCGATCCCTGCGCCGTCCATGACTGCGATCGCCCTTTGCAGCCTGGCGGGGTAGTCGAACGAGGCCGCCGTCGTCACCCGACGGCCGCCGCCAGCGACTCGTCGGCATGGTACGAGGAGCGCACCAGAGGGCCCGCCTCCACGTGACCGAGACCGAGCCGGGTTCCTTCGTTGCGGTAGCGGGCGAACTCCTCGGGAGCCACGTAGCGATCGATCGCCCGGTGCCGCGGCGTCGGCCGCAGATACTGGCCGATGGTGACGATGTCGACGCCGACGGCCCGCAGGTCCGCAAGCGCCCCGAGCACTTCCTCTTCGCGCTCGCCCATACCCACGAGGAGCCCGGACTTGACGGTTCCCCCGGGATGAAGCCACTTGGCGCGCGCCAGGAGAGCGAGGGACCGGCCGTAGTTTGCTGCGGTCCGGATGTCGCGCTGGAGCCTGAGGACGGTCTCCGTGTTGTGGTTGAGGACGTCCGGGACGGCGGTCATCACCGTCTGCAAGGCCTCCCGGTCGCCTTTGAAGTCCGGGATGAGGACTTCGACCGTCGAGCCCGGCGCCACCCCCCTGATCTCCCGTATGGTCGCGGCGAAGATCGTGGCGCCGCCGTCTTCGAGATCGTCGCGGTTGACCGAGGTGAGCACGGCGTGACGGAGGGCCATGGCTGCCACGGCCTGTGCGGCCCGCACGGGCTCCTCCTCGTCGACCGGCCCGGGCCGGCCGGGCGTGACGTCACAGAACGCACATGCCCTGGTGCAGCGGTCGCCGAGCAGCATCAGCGTGGCCGTGCCCCTGCTCCAGCAGTCGAAGATGTTCGGGCACTTCGCTTCCTCGCACACGGTGCTGAGATCACCCGAGCGCATGAGCGTCTTCAGGTCTTGGTACTCGGAGTTGAAGACGTCCGCCCGGATCCTCATCCAGTCCGGGCGCTCGGGCTCCCCCGGGAGCCTGCCCCCGATGAGAATCGGAACCTCGTCGCGGCGACCCGGGGAGAACACGCCCGCGGCCAGCATGGCATCGACGTCGTACGAGCCGCGGCGTCCCGCTCCTCTGTCGAACGCACCGAGCTGGACCTCCGCTTCGCCGTGGCCGAATGTCGGGCCGACGTGGGGCACCAGTGCAGCGACGGCCTCTTGCAGGCTCACGCCTCGCTCGAGGAGTGCACTGAGCGTGGTCACGGGGCGATCCGAGATGCCACAGGGCACTATGGCGCCAAAGTGGTCGAGATCGGTGCTCACGTTGAGCGCAAAACCGTGCATCGACACACCACGGGAGACCCGGACGCCGATCGCTGCGATCTTCCCCCGGGCAGTCCAGACGCCGGTGTATCCGGGTTCAGCCCACGCCTCGAGACCGAACTCGGCGAGCGTCGCGATCAGCAGCGTCTCGATACGGCGCACATGGCCGACCATGTCGAACCCACGGGGAAGCTTGGGCACGGCGAAGATGGGATACCCGACGAGCTGACCCGGGCCGTGATAGGTGATGTCGCCACCACGATCGACGTAGTGCACCTCGGCTCCGATGCGATCGAGATCCGCGGCGGACCCGACCAGGTTCGAGCCGTCGCCGTTTCTGCCCACCGTGTACGTAGGAGGATGCTCGACCAGCAGCAGGTAATCGTCCACGCTGCGGGCCTGCGTCCTGCCTTCCCAGAAGGCCCGTTGCAGATCCCAGGCTTCCGGGTACGGCATCCGCCCCAGCCAGCGGACCCTGAGGTTTCGCCCGGCGGAGCCGGCCCCGCTCACAGCAGCTCCTGCTCCCAGTCCCAGGTCTCGAGGTTCTCCTTGATCCTGTTGAGGAACATCACCGCGGTCGACCCGTCGAACGCTCTGTGGTCCCAGCTCAGCCCGAGGTACCCGATGTGATGGATCGCGATCGTATCGCTGCCATCGGGCAGGGTGATGACGGTGGGCCGCTTCGTCACCGAGTCGGTGGACAGGATCCCGACGTTCGGCACGTTGATGATCGGTGCGGTCATGTAGGAGCCGTATGGTCCGGCATTCGTGATCGTGAACGTCGACCCGGCAACGTCGTCCGGCTCGAGGCGGCCTTCCCTGGCCTTGTCCGCCTTGGCCCGAATCTGCCTTGCCAGGCCCTTGAGCCGGAGCCCATCCGCTCCGGGCACGGTGACGACGACGAGGCCCTTCTGGTCCACGTCGACCGCGATCCCCAGCCCCACGCCGGCGTGGAACACCTGGCTGCCCTCGTCGAGATGGAGAGAGCTGTTGACGACCGGGTACATGGCCAGCGCATCCACGGTCGCCCTGGCAACGAAGGGCAGGTACGTGAGCGAGAAGCCCTCTCGCGCCTTGAACGCCTCCCGGTGCGTCTGCCGCACCCGTTCCACTGGCTCGTAGTCGACTTCGACCGAAGCCCACACATGAGCTGCGGACCGGCGGGCGTTGGTCATGTTGTCTGCGATCCGGCGGCGCAGCCTCGTCAGCTCCACCACCTGGTCACCGGGGCCTCCCAGAGACGACGCCGGCTCGAACGTGACCTTCGTCTCGGGCTCGGTCGCGTCCGACGCCTGCATTGCCGCTTCGGCGGGCAGCTCCGTTGCGGTCTCCCCGGTACTGCTCGCGACGGGAGGCGGTGGCGGCGCCGCAGGTACGAGCTCCTCCACGAAGGCAACCGGGGCGCGCTTCTCGAGGTACTCGGTGACGTCCTTGCGGGTGATGCGGCCCCCTTCTCCTGTGCCCGGCACGAGGCCGATGTCGATCTCGTGCTCGGCCGCCAGCCTGCGGACGACGGGTGAGAGCACGCCACGGCGCGGTGCGTCGCTCGTGGAGGCCGCAGCCGGAGGTGCGGCCGCGACAACGGCTTCCGAGACGGGGGCCGGCGTCTCCTCCGCCACGTCTCCCGTCGCGTCATCCGCCGCAGAGTCCTCGGGCGCCGCGTCCTCCGCCGCCGCGTCGTGTGACACGGCGTCCGACTCGCCGGCCGCGGTGGAGACCTGCTCCTCATCGACGTCGCCGATGACGGCGAGCGGTGTGCCGACACCGACGGTCTCGCCTTCAGCGATCAAGATCTCTCGGATGACGCCGGCCGCGGGGGATGGCACCTCGGTATCGACCTTGTCGGTGGAGATCTCGAGAAGGACCTCGTCCTCGGCGATCGTGTCTCCGACCTGCTTCGCCCACGCCAGGATC
The DNA here is from genome assembly GCA_046756805.1 of Acidimicrobiia bacterium. Lineage (GTDB taxonomy): Bacteria > Actinomycetota > Acidimicrobiia > Spongiisociales > UBA5794 > CAMYMC01. Next base: position 5,329 of record JBHHXA010000010.1, on the reverse strand, counting down.
GTGCCCTCGGTGACCGTTTCCCCGAGCTGGGGCATCGTGACCGTTACCGCCATTCCGTGCCTACTCCTTGTGGTTCCTCGTCGTCGCCGTCAATGCAAGCTTCTCCCGCCTGCGGTGAGGAGGGTCTCTCCGATGGCCTCCGAAATCGAGGGATGGGCGTGGATGAGGGCAGCCGCCTCTCCGGGCAGCGCCTCCCATGCAACGGTGTACATCAGCTCGTGGATCAGCTCGCCGGCGGCCGGGCCCACGATCGTCGCACCCAGGATCGGTCCGTTGCGCTCTGCAACCAGCTTGACCATCCCACCCGTCTCGCCCTGGATGATGGCCCTCCCGACACCACGCATCCCGTGGTCGGAGACCTCGACGTCGAGCCCCGCGCTGCGGGCCGCATCTTCGGTCATCCCCACGCTCGCCACCTCGGGGTGCGTGTACACGACGAGCGGTATCGCCCGGTAGTCGACCGGTGCGGTGTTCCCGGTTGCCGCAAAGGTGACGGCCGAGATCGCCTCGGCGAACGCGACGTGGGCGAGCGCCGGGGTACCGGAGACGATGTCGCCGACGGCGAAGATGCCCGGCTCGGCCGTGCGCTGCGTTTCGGGGTCGACCACGATGAAGCCTCCGGCGGTTTCGACGCTCGTCGACTCCAACCCGAGATCGCCTGTGGCGGGTGCTCTGCCGACGGCGACGAGGACGACATCGACCTCTACCGCATCAGAACCGAACGGGACACGGACCTGATCCTCGCCGAGGTCGGCAGGCGCCAGCTCCACACCGGTGTGCACCTTCACGCCCTTCTTGCGCAGCTCCCTGCCGAGGGTTTTCGCCGCCTCCGGCTCCATCCCGGGGAGGATCTGGTCGAGCATCTCGAAGAGGTGGACCTCGCTCCCGAGATCTCCGAGCAGGGAGGCGAACTCGCACCCGATCGCACCGGCTCCGATGATGGCGACACGACCGGGCTGATGCTCCCAGTCGAGCGCCTCATCCGAGGTCACGATGAGCCTGCCGTCCACGGGATACCCGGGGATGCTGCGTGGCGACGAGCCTGTGGCGAGGATGACGGACTCCGCATCGAGACGCCGCGACCCGCCATCGGTGTCGGTCACCTCTACGCCACCTGCTTCGAGACGGCCGAATCCATTCACGATCTCGACGTCGCGGGAAGCCAGCAGGCCGCCCAGGCCCTTGACGAGCCGCTCGACGGTGGTGTTCTTCCTGGCGAGCGCTGCCGCCCAGTCCACCTTCGGCTCATCCGTGACGACGCCGAAGTCGGCAGCCTTGCGCACCAGCCCGAAGACCTCGGCCGTCCGCAGCCACGACTTGGCGGGAATGCAGCCCCGAAGCAGACAGGTGCCGCCCACCCGCTCCTTCTCGACGAGCGCGGTGCGCAGACCGAAGTTGTGCGCATAGAGCGCTGCGGCGTACCCGCCGGGTCCACCGCCGATGATGACTACATCGAGCACGCTGGTCCTCCAGAGCAAGGGGAAAGCACGCTGGTCCTCCAGAGCAAGGGGAAAGTGAGCCGCGCGCGAGCCTAGCGCGGCCTCTATGAGCACCCTCCCGAGCAGCCCGTTCCACCGCCACAGGTACCATCGCGGCCCATGCAGACCCGGTACCTCCTCGTCGCGGCCCTGTTCACCGGGCTCCTCATCCTCGCGGCCGCTGCGGTGTGGTTCGCACAGTTCTGACCATGGAGCCTCCCCTCCCGACCGAAGCTCGCATCGCATCGAGTGGCGGAGTGACCCTCCAGGCGCTCTGGAACCAGCCCGAGAACGCCGTCGCGACCCTCGTCTTCTCTCATCCCCATCCGGAGCACGGCGGAACCATGAGTGCGCCTCTGATGGTGGCCGTGGCGAGGGCCCTCTCCGTCAGGGGCATCGCGGTGTTGCGATTCAACTTCCGCGGGGTCGGGACCTCCACCGGCGTCCACGACGGGGGCGATGCGGAGCGTGACGACATTGCGGCCGCCGTGGAGCTCGCACTCGTCACCTACCCGGATCGGGAGCCCTCCCTCGCAGGATGGTCGTTCGGGGCAGCCACGGCATTGCGCTGGCAGGCGCGCGCAGGATCTGCCCTTGCGTTCGTCGGTGTCGCACCGCCACTCGCCCCGGGGCTCGTCGCAGGTCTCCCCGGGCCCGGCGACCTGGCGGCGGGCGACCGCACCATCCTCATGGGAGATCGCGATCAGTTCACCTCGGTGACCCAGGCGAAACGCTATGCCGCCGGCATCGACGCATCCGTCGAGATCATCAAGGGCAGCGACCACTTCTTCTTGTTCCGGGAGGATCGGGTCGCCGCCCTGATCGCCGGCGGAATCGGGCTGCCGGACCCGGGTCAGTGAGGCTGGAAACCCCGGTTGCGAGCCTCGGCCAGCTCGTCCGGCCCAAAGGTCTGGAGGGCGTTCTCTTCGAGGAGTCCCTCTTCTTTCACCCTCGTCTCGAGCAAGGCAAATTGGGCGGCGTCGTCACAGTCGTAGACGACCATGCCGTCCCTGGTCCCGACGAACCGATGCTGCTCGAAACGCCTCAGCCTGCTCATGATCCTCGATCGTGATCGTCCGCGGATCGTAGCGGGTCAGTCCTGTGGCGGGTTGAACCGGATCAGAGCGGTGGTGATGTCGTTCCCCTCGTCCCTGAGGATGATCTCGGCCTCGAGCGCCTCGCGGCTGAACTCGATGACGTGGCCGGTGGGCTGGGCTTCGGAGAAGCTGATGACGTACTCACGGGCGGGAAGGTTGGTCGTGAAGTAGAGGGCGACGACCGGAACGGTCGCAGGCATCCGGACGGTCATCTCCGTGAAGACAGGGTCGACGTTCCGGTTCACGAGCGTGGACCCGACCACCGACTGGGGAGGGATCGGGAAGTCCTCGGGCACCGTTTCGGCGATCACACCGTCGAGGAACTCGATGCCTCCGCTCGCATCGTCGGCGCTACAGCCTGCCGCAGCGATGAACAGCGCGACCACGAGCAGCACCAGGCGGAGGGGCGCACTCGCGGACGCAGTCGACATGGAATCGCCTTCCTGGGATCGAGAACGGGACGAGTCTACGTCGAGCCAGACGCAGAGCGGCTCAGGCGTCCTCCTCGACCTCGCCGGAGCCCTCGAGCACATCGCTTCGTTCCGATCCGGTGACGGGACGGCCGACGGCACCGATGGCTGCGAGGTACTCGGCCTGGATCTCCAGCACCTCGAGGATGACCGCACCGTCGTAGGGGCGCCCTGCGGCAATGAGCCGTTGCTGAGCGAATCGCGCCGCGTTGATCCCGCCGACGACGGCGGGTTCGCCCGAACGACGGGCCCGGTTCTGGAGGTATTCGACCTCCCATTCGAGGATCCGTCTCACCTCGGTCCTCGTCAGCGCCTGTGCCGCATCCGTTTCGAGCCGCGGATAGATGTACTCGATGGCGTCCTCGACGCCGTACACGACGGCGGCATCCGGGGCGCCGCTCGACCCCTGCCAGGCGAATGCGAGGCCGGTTGCGAGAACGACGAGGAGCAGGAAGACGGCGACGAGGACGGCGGCCATGGGTCTGAAATAGTACCCCCGAGACGATGGGTGTAGCGTTCCGCGCGATGTCGCTCGACCAGGTCAGCCTCTTCCTCGCATTCCTCGCGCTCGCAGCCAATCTCGGGGCTCTCGTGGTCGTCGTCGCAAGGCTGGGAGCCCGTGTCGCACCCGGCCTGGCGACTGTCGACGATCGCTTGCGGAGCTCCCTCGGCCCCGCAGCGCCGGCGCTCGCCTTTCTGGTGGCGGCCGTGTCCACCGTCGGCTCGCTCTATCTGTCCGAAGTGGCACACCTCATCCCCTGCCGGCTCTGCTGGTTCCAGCGGATCGCCATGTATCCGCTGGCGGTGGTGTTCGGAATCGCCTGGTGGCGAAAGGACGGGAACGCGTGGTGGTACGGACTGCCGATCGCCGGGGTCGGTGCGGTGATCTCGACCTACCACTACCTGGTCCAGTGGCGACCGGCGCTCGATTCGGGTTCCTGCTCTGCGACGGTGCCGTGTAGCGCCGTCTACTTCCGCAAGCTCGGCTTCATGTCGATCCCCTACATGGCATTGAGCGGGTTCGTCGCGATCGTCGTCCTCTGCCTCTTCCTCCGAGAACCGTCCAACGAGCCCGAAATGGGAGATCCCACCAATGGCACAGACCAAGTCGCCAAAGCGCCGTCCCACGCCTAAGCAGCAGGCCGCGAAAACCAGGGCAGCCGGGAAGCCCGGAAGGGCACCTCATGCCAAGCCGCAACCGGCCGCCAGGAAGCTCCCTGTGTCGGCGATCGTCTTCACGGCAATCGGGCTCGCGCTCGTCGCGGCGGTGATCTTCGGCACCGGTGGCGCACCCTCGGACTTCAGCTTCGGCACGCCAGAGATCAGCGGGGAGGAACTGCCGCGACCCAACCGGGCCGGCGACCCAGGTATAGGGCTTCCCGCACCCGTGGTGATCGGAGAGGACTTCGATGCGCTCCCCGTTTCGATCGAGCCGGACGGCACGGCCAAGGGCATCGTGTTCCTCGCCCACTGGTGCCCCCATTGTCAGGCCGAGGTGCCGCGGGTCCAGAACTGGCTCGACAACGGTGGCGGGGTCGCAGGTACCGAGATCGTGACGGTCGTCACCGCGTTCGACGAGACCAGGGTCAACTACCCGCCGAACGACTGGTTGACCGATGAGAGCTGGACGCCACGGGTCGTGGTGGACGATGCGAACAGCTCGATCCTCGCGGCGTTCGGCCAGGGCGGCTTCCCATACTGGGTCTTCGTCAACGGCGACGGGATCGTCACCTCGCGTACCGAAGGCGAGCTCACTATCGACCAGCTCGCAGCCCACCTCGGCGGTGCCGCGGCCTCCTGACTCAGCCGGCAGCCATGAGTACCACACCGATGCCGGCCAAACCGAGTCCGGCCCCCTGAATCCGCCCCACCCTCTCGTGGAGGACGAATCGGGCCAGCAGGATCGTCACCGCCGGATACAGCGAGGTCAGTACCGCAACGAGCGCGAGAAAGCCCTGCCGTGTCGCCGCCAGAAACAACCCGTTGGCGGCCATGTCGAGGAACCCTGAGCCGATCGTCGCACCGCGCGCATTCCGCGGAAGCGCCAGCGTGCCCACACCCATCGCGGCGAGTCCTGAGAACAGCGGCACGGGCGTGAGCCGGCCCGCAACGCGGGGCACGACGCCGCTCTCGTCGGGCGTCGTGTCCAGGACGATGAAGAAGATCGCGAACGCGACGCCGGCACCGATTGCCTCGATCATCCCGCTGCGACCCGCGACGGCCCCGGCAACGTCGTGCGCCCTTGCGATGAGGGGGATGGATGCAACCCCCACCAGTGCGCCCA
>JBHHXA010000009.1:0-21621 GCA_046756805.1 Acidimicrobiia bacterium | reverse complement strand
GACGAGATCTCGGCCACGCGGTGGGGCGTCATCGGTTCGAACTCGCCGTTGCGGAACACGATCGGCACCGCACCCTCGTACCGTGCCGCACGACGGAACGGTCTGCGGTTGGGCCACATCCCCGCCACCCAGATCGGGATCCGGGGCTCCTGCACCGGCCGGGGGACGAACTGCACCTCTTCCATGTGAAAGTGCTCGCCGTCGAACCCGAACGGTTCACCCGTCCAGAGGCCCTCGAGAATGGCGAGACCCTCGTCGAGCATGTCGGCGCGCCGTCGCAGGTCGGTCTCGCCGCCGAATCGGGAGAACTCGGGGTCGGTAGGCCAGCCGATTCCCACGCCGAGGACGAGCCTGCCACCGGACAGCAGGTCGAGGCTCACGCACTCCCTCGCCAGCTTCCACGGTGTGCGTCGCGGAAGCGGAGTGACCATCGGCATGAGCATGAGCCGCTCCGTCGTGAGAGCCGCGGCAGACAAGGCCACCCACGGGTCGCCGACCTCGAGTCCGTCCTCGACGAGAATGTGATCCCAGATCGAGAGACCGTCCCATCCTGCGTCCTCGATCTGCTCCGCAAGCCGCGCCACTTCCCTCGGGTCGGCCCACAGACCGAAATTCGGGACATCGATCGCAAACCTCATGTGCGGCGCCACCGGGCGTCAGTGCGAGCTTCAGGCACGCTCATGCCTCCGTGCGAGCTATGTGAAGCGTAGGCGTGCAGGTGCTCGGGCGATGCGCGGGTAGCCTCGGCGCGACTGGAGGTAGCACTGACCGACAGACTGCCGGACGACGTCGTCTACCTGTTCCGCGAGGGAACGCTGTACCGCGCCCACGAGCACTTCGGGGCGCACCTCGACGGTGATACGTGCCGCTTCGCCGTGTGGGCCCCGCATGCCGCAGCCGTTTCCGTGATCGGGGACTTCAACCACTGGAACCCGGAAGCGACATCGATGGCTCCCGGCGCCGGCGGCGTCTGGTCGGCGACCGTCGATCCGGTGCGTCGCGGCCAGACGTACAAGTTCGGGATCTGGACGGAGGAAGGCGACTTCATCGAGAAGGCCGACCCGTACGCCATCGCCACCGAGGTCCCGCCCCGGTCAGCATCCGTCGTTTGGTCGCTCGAACACGAGTGGGGCGACGATGCATGGATGGCGACTCGCGGTGAGCGGCATCGTGTCGATGCGCCGATGTCCGTCTACGAGGTACATCTCGGCTCGTGGCGGAAGAGAGGACCGAGCGAGTCCCTGTCGTACCGCGAGATCGCGGAGCCGCTCGTCGACTACGTGTCCGACATGGGCTTCACGCATGTCGAGTTTCTCCCACTCACCGAGCACCCCTACTACCCGTCGTGGGGATACCAGACCACCTCGTACTTCGCACCCACGGCGAGATATGGCACCCCGCAGGATCTCATGTACCTCGTGGATCGGATGCACCAGGCAGGTGTGGGTGTCATCCTCGACTGGGTGCCCTCGCATTTCGCGACGGATGGTCACGGTCTGAGCTGGTTCGACGGGGCCGCGCTCTACGAGCATCCAGATTGGCGGCGCGGCTGGCATCCGGATTGGAACAGCGCAGTCTTCGACTACGGCAGACCCGAGGTCCGGAGCTTCCTCGTGTCGAGTGCGGGGTTCTGGATGGACCGCTATCACGTCGACGGCCTCAGGGTTGACGCCGTGGCTTCGATGCTGTATCTCGACTACTCCCGCCACGACGGCGAGTGGCTGCCGAACATGTACGGCGGCAAGGAGCACCTCGAGGCGATCGAGTTCTTGCGAGAGCTGAACCGGTGGACTTACTCGGCGCATCCGGGCACGTTCACCATCGCCGAGGAGTCGACGACGTGGCCCAAGGTGTCCCGGCCTACGTCAGACGGTGGGCTCGGGTTCGGGTACAAGTGGGACATGGGCTGGATGCACGACACGCTCGGCTATCTGGCCGAAGATCCGATCCACCGCAGCTACCACCAGTCCCAGCTGACGTTTCGCGGGTTGTATGCGCTCGACGAGCACTTCGTCCTGCCTCTGTCCCACGACGAGGTCGTGCACGGCAAGGGATCGCTCTTGCGCAAGATGCCGGGGGACCGCTGGCAGCAGTTCGCCAACCTGCGGGCGCTCTACGGCTACATGTTCGGCATGACGGGGAGCAAGCTGCTGTTCATGGGCTCCGAGATCGCACAGTGGCCGGAGTGGAGCCAGGACGACGAACTCGACTGGGAGTGTCTCGACGATCCGTTCCACGACGGAATCCGCCTCTGGGTGCACGATCTCAACCTCCTGTACCGATCGACGCCGGCGCTCCACGCCGGTGACTCCGATCCGCTGGGTTTTGCGTGGACCTCCCTCGACGACGCCGCATCGTCGGTGGTCGCGTTCGAGCGATGGGCGCCGGTGACGGGCGAAGTCGTCGTCGTTGTGGCCCACTTCACGCCTGCCCCCCGCGACGGGTACCGGATCGGGGTGCCGGTCGGCGGCTTCTGGCGGGTACTGCTCGACTCCGACGACAAGGTCTACGGCGGGTCGGGCCGGGCCGTCCAAACCGAGGTCGAGGCGGATGCGGAGCCGGCCCACGGACGCTCCCACTCCGTGCTGCTCGATCTTCCGCCGTTGGGAGTGGTGTTCCTCACCCCTGCGTAGGCAGCTTGCGACCAGGGGCTCAGCCGACGGGCAGGGTCGCGGGGCGCAGTGCGCGGTGGCGGGCGACCCTGGCGGCCAGCTCGGGGAATGTCGGGTCGATCTCGTAGCCATATCCATCCCAATACCCGTCGCGGTCCGGGTCGAACCGGCGTACCGGTGCGTGCCCGTTGTCGAGAGCCCTGTGCCGCATCTCCCCGGCGATCGCGGCGAGCTCACCGGCGGCGACGACCGGCAAAGCTTCGAGGTAGACGGCGCTGCCGTATCGCAGGAGCGGCGTGTACGGCCATTCCCAGACGCGGTGCCCACCGGCGAGCACGACGGGCAGGATCGGAAGATCGAGCTGCCCGGCGAGCCAGTCGACGCCTCCCTGGAACGCGGCCTCGACCCCGAGGATGGAGCCCTGGGGGAAGACGACGACGCTCTCACCGGCGGCCACCGCCGTCGCCGCTTGCTCGCGCACCCCGCGCATGGCGCTGATGGGCCGGTCGGGGTCGACGACGATCTGGCCGGTGTCCCGCAGACAGCGACCCAGGAGCGGCCAGCTGGCCAGCTCCTCCCTGGCGACGAACCGGAGGTCGAGCGGGAGGTGAAAGAGGGCGGCGACGTCCACGAAGCTCTCGTGGAGCGGTGCAACGACGTGGGGCCGGTTCGGATCGATGTGATCGAGCCCCTCGAGGCGAAGGTCGATGTCCAGCGCATCGACCACCCGACTCGCCCAGCGGCGTTCGAGTCGGTGGAGGCGGCTCCGATCGCCGCTCCGACCGGCACGCGAGATCGCGATCGATGCGGCGCCGACGTGGCGAGCAGCATGGCCGGCGGTGCGGGGCCATTCCCGCAGCGTCGTGACTGCCATGCGGCGCCCCAGCGGGTATCGGGTCATGTGGCGTGCCTCCTGGCTCGCACCATATACGCCAGGGCTGCGGAGCGAACCGGTGCCAGAGGAATGGAGCGTCCGGCTTCTGCGTAGCTCGCCCTGCCGCGCCTCAGCCGCCACCAGGAGAGGGCTGCCGCCGGCGCGTGACGCAAGCGGAGCCCGACGCCCTGGACGGTCTCGACACTGCACCCGGCGGCAGCAAGCCATGCGGTCAGCTCCCCGGGGCGGACAAAACGATGCCAGTGGTGGAGGTCCTCGGGGAGGACCCGCGTCGGGGGGAACCGTTGCGCGAGATCGATGAGGGCCGCCCGGCTCAGCAGCGTCCGGTTGGGGACCGTCACCAGGATGATGCCTCCGGCCCGCACGACGCGCCCCGCCTCCCGGAGGACGCGTTCCGGCTCTGCAACGTGCTCGAGAACCTCCGAGAGGAGGACTGCATCGAAGCTCGCGTTGGCAAACGGGAGCCGGGCGCCGTCGGCTCTCACCAGCGCCGAGGTGACCGAAGCCGCTGCGCGCAACGCGGCGGCCGCCACGTCGACGCCGACCGGTGCGGCGCCCAGTTCGGCGAGGGCCCGCAGCAGGAACCCACCGCCGCACCCCACGTCGAGGACCCGAGGGGACTCCAGGTCGTCGAGGGCGTGTCTGAGGAAGGGTACGCGCACGGGGTCCAATGCGGCGTGGAGCCCACACCACATCTCCCCCTCGTCCCACCAGTCGTCGACGTCGAACACGTTTCGCATCGTGACCTGCAACAGGGAGCGACCCCGCGCCACCCAGAAATGTCGCACAGATGACTATTCAGGAGGCCGAGTGCGCGAGGAGGAACAGCCGGGGGATGGGATAGAGGGTGGACCCGTCCGAGCTCTCGGGATACGCCTCCCGCAAGGCCGGTCGATACCGGCTCATGAAACGCTCGAGGTCGTCCGGTGGGAGGCTTTCGAGCAAGGGCCGCAGCGCGGTGCCTTTCACCCATTCCAGGACCGCGTGCTCGCCCGTCAGCGTCTGGTAGTACGTGGTTGCCCAGACCTCGATGCGATCGGCGATGGGCTTCAGCAGCCCGTGATACCACGACGGTTGTTCCACGTTCCGACGGCCGTAGAAGGCACGCAGCTCGGGTTCGCCCAACGCGGCATTCCCGGATCCTCCGCCGGCCAGCGTCTCCCGCATCAACCGATGCGTCGGCTCGTCCCACGTGAGCGGCATCTGCACCGCGAGGACGCCGCCCGGTGCGAGCGATCGCACCATGGCCGGCAGCAGCTCGTCGTGTTCTTCGACCCAGTGCAGCACGGCGTTCGCAAAGATCACGTCCACCGGCTGTGGCGGATCCCAGTCGCGCACGTCCAGCTGTATCCACTCGATGCGCCCCGGCATCGCTCTCGCCGCGATGAGCATGTCTTCGGACGAATCCGACCCCACGACGCGTGCGCTCGGCCACCGCCCGGCGGCGAGTCTGGCGATGTCGCCCCGACCACAGCCCACGTCGTGGACCAGGGCGGGCTCCGTCACGTCGATGCGTGAGAACAGGTCGAGCGCCGGGCGGAGCCGGTGATCGGCGAATTGGTGATACTGCACCGGATCCCATGCGGTCCCCGTCATGGGGTCACACGGGGTTGATGAGCTCGATGTCCGGGGAACCGCAGGTGCGGCAGCGCAGGGTGGGGCGGGCACCCTCCTGGCGGGGTACCGGCTGGCCCTTTGCGGTCTGGGCCACGGCCTGGCCGCGTGACTCCAGCTTCCCGGGTGGGGGAATGTTCGTCCCCGGGTCCAGTCCGAGCACGGAGAGGCGTACGTGGAGATCTGCGCCGCATGAGGCACAGAAGTTCGACCTGTGATGGTGGGTCGCTCCACATCTGGGGCAATCCTTCCACGACACGCCCTCTTGCGCATGCTCGTCGTGCTCCTCGACGACGGCCGAATCCAGGTCGAGCACCGGGGCCGGTGGCATGGCGAATGCCGGCTCCAGCGGGTCGCCGGGAAGGAGGGTGCGGGCGTGGGTATTGCGGGGCACCACGTCCCCTTCCGCGGTCAGATCGAACAGCGCAACGCCCTGCGTGTCCGCAAACACGAGCGCTCCGTTTGTGAAGCCGGTCACCGAGAAGAGGACGAGGCGCACGCTGGTCGTGTCCTCCACAGCCCGGATCACCGCCAGGACGGCGCCCTGGCCGAGAGGCGAGGTGTCGATGCGGATCCGGGCGTGGAACCCCTGCCCGATCAGCTCGACGATCCCGTCTACCGGCTCCTCGATCGCACGCGGCGTAGCGCCCGCATGCGTGAGCCAGCGGTTCGCCACGTGATATGCCTCTGTCAGACCGAGCTGAGGAGCGTTGTGCTGTTCGGTCACCACGCGCCGTCCCTCCCTCGGACGAGATCCGAAGGTTCGCAGTACTGCTGATAGGTGTATCGGAGGGTTGGTGGAAATCCCTGAGCCCGGTGCGTGGTTCTCGAACATGACGATGAACGCGCTCGATCGGCTGCGGCTCACCCCGAGGGGTCACGGCGCCTTGCTCACCACGACGAGTTGGGCGGCCGCGGTGTTCACCGTGGTGCTGCCCTACCTCATCGTCGGTGTCTCGCGGTATTCACTCTTCACCGTGATCGAGCCCGCACCGCTGGCGCGCGTGGCCGTCATCGGGCTCATCGGCTGGGGCATCGTCGCCGTTTCCGTCCATCTCGCATCGGGGATCCTCGGTGCGGACGCGTCGTGGAGCGTCAGCGCCCTAGTGACCGCGCAAGCGCATCTTCCGCTCGGTGCCGCTGCGATCGCCATCTTCGGCCTCTCGTTCGCACTCCAGGCGTTCACAGTCAGCCGGGTGGCTGCCATCGTCGGGGTGACGATCTGGTTCCCGGGTGCGTTGGTGGCCGCGACCGCCTACGCCGCCGCCACCGAGTGGCAACGCGCCGTGCTTCCTGGTCTGGCGGTGGCGACGGTATGGGGTCTCACGACCGGGTTGCCGGTGCTGCGGCTCATCGGTCACCTCCTGTGACTCCGGAAGGCGCCACCTCGTCCGGCAGCGGGAACCAACGCAATCCCTCGAAGTCGTCCGTCACGTCCGGCATCCCGAAGGGACCGGGTGGGGGTAGCTCCGCGACGTCGGCGAGGATCTTCTTCGCGGCCCCCAGGTAGCCCTGGAGCTTCGTGTCGGGCTCGCATCTTCGCCTCGTCTCGTACGACATCGAGCCGTCGTCGTAGGAGATGTCGTGGAGGCTCATCGGTGGCCGCTCCGGGGGCGCCCTGTGCTTCCAGAGCCCGGTCTCCGGCTCGAACCGGTAGTACGGCAGCAATCTCCAGCCCTCCTCTGCGACGAGGTGCATCGCATCGAGGATGAACTCGAAGACCTGCTCGGAGATGAAGTAGTTGAAGTTGACGCGCACCCAGCCCGGCTTGATCCCCTCGCACCCTCTGGCGATCTCACGCTCGAACTCGTGTGACTGGTCGAGGTCGATCCCGAGGAGCCGGTGGCCGTACGGCCCTGCGCACGAGCACCCACCACGGGACTGGATGCCGAAGAGATCGTTGAGCAGCGACACGACGAAGTTGTGGTGGAGATACCGGCCCCGGTGCCGAACGACGAAGGAGACGATCGACAGGCGATGGGCGCGCTCGCTACCGAGGATCTCGATATTCGGGTTTGCGCTCCACGATGCGATGGCACGCTCGATGAACGACTCTTCCCTCTCCCTGATCGTCTCCGAGCCCACGGCGTCCTTGAGCTGGAAGACGAGCCCCGTGCGGATCGCTCCGATGATGGCGGGTGTGCCGCCCTCCTCCCTGTGCTCGACGTCGGCGAGGTAGCGGTGCTCGGTCGGGTTCACGTACGTCACGGTGCCACCACCGGGAACGGCCGGGACCCGGTTCGCGAACAGCTCCCGTCTCGCGACGAGCAGACCGGGCGTCCCCGGCCCCCCGATGAGCTTGTGCGGCGAGATGAAGATGGCGTCCTTGTAGGCGAGCGCTGCGTCCGCCGTGCCGTCCTCGACCGGGCCCATCGCGATACCGACATACGGTGCGGCGGCGGCAAAGTCCCAGAGCGAGAGCGCATTGTGACGGTGGAGCAGCACGGACACCGATCTCACGTCGGTGATGATGCCCGTCACGTTCGAGGCGGCGGAGAAGGAGCCGATCTTGAGCGGACGGTCCGCATGGCGGATCAGCTCCTCCTCGAGGTGGTCGAGGTCGACCCCGCCGTCGAGGTCCTCGTGAATCGTCACCACGTCCGCGATCGACTCGCGCCACGGCAGCTCGTTCGAGTGGTGCTCGTATGGACCGATGAACACGACGGGCCTCTGCTCCTGCGGGAGGTGCCCGGACAACTCGTACCGATCGTCGAGCGCGCTGGAGAGTCTGAGCCCCAGCACCCGGATGAGCCTGTCGATCGCACCGGTGGAACCCGACCCACAGAACAGCACGACGTGCTCGGGCCCGGCACCGAGGCAGCGACGGACGATCTCTCGCGCCTCTTCACGGAACCGCGTCGTCTGGAGCCCGGTGCCCGACGACTCGGTGTGGGTGTTGGCATAGAGCGGAAGGACCGCGTCCCGGATGTAGTCCTCGATGAAGGTGAGCGCCCGTCCCGAGGCGGTGTAGTCGGCGTACGTCACCCGGTGCGGGCCGAAGGGACCGTCCACGATGTCGTCCTCGCCGATGACGGAATCCCTGATGACCTCGACGAGGCGCGTGGCGCTCATCAGCCGATGCTAGGGGGGCAGCCGCCAGTCGGCTGCGGTGGCTCCGTGATCCCGACTACGCCGCAGCCGGCCGGCACACCTTGCACGGGCGATATCCGGCCAGAGCCGCATCCGTCGCCGATCGGAACGACACGACCTGGCCGGTACCGATACGCAGTCCGTGACGGCACGTCGGGTGGCAATAGATCCGGGTGGAGGCGGCGCCCGTGAAGCGGACACCGCTCGATGCGAGCTGATCGACATGGTCCAGGTCCGTCCCCTCTCCGGCAAGGAGGGCGCGCTTCATGGCGGCTCCGAACGCATACTCGCCGACGGCGCCGTCGCTACGGGCCACCCTGTGGCAAGGGATGACGACGGGAACGGGGTTCCGGTTGAGGGCCGAGCCGACGGCGCGGACGGCCCCCGGCTTGCCGATCTCACGAGCCACCCACCCGTATGGGCGGATCTCGCCGGGAGGGATCTCCGCCGTCTTGCGAAGCACCGCTTGCTGGAACTCCGTGAGCTCCCGCAGGTCGACGCGGAGGCCCGCGAGCTTGCCGGTTGTGAACGTGCGCTCCAATGCGGTTGCGAGCCGGGGTGGCAGGGCCTCTTCGTTGCCGAGCATCCTGCCCGATCTTCGGGAGTGGATCTCGCCGAAAGCCTCCGGCGACACAGCGGGCGCCACGCCGCTGATGCCCTCAGGATTGTGGGCGACGTACAGCGGGCCGCTGGGACCGTCCACGGTGGTCCACGCGTCGACGATGCCCGTCGCAGTCAGCGCCCGGAGACCGAAGCCGGGTGGAGCGGGGACGCGCAGATCGCGCAGAGCGTCCTCGATGTCCAGGTTCTTCGTCATCTCGACTCCTCTCCAAGCGTTGATCGCAACCGTCCCAGGCTGCGATGCAGGTGTGATTTCACGGTGCCGACGGGCCGGCCGATGGCCTCGGCGACCTCGTCGACTGCCAGGTCAGCGACGTATCGGAGCACGAGCACCTCGCGTTCGATGGGTCGCAGCGTGAGCAGCGCATCTGCCACGGCAACAGACGCCGTTGCGACGGAGGCGACGTCGCCGTGAGCCGCGCCGGTCTCGTGACCATCGAGGGGCGCAGGTGGGGGACGCCGGGCCCTGGTCCGCGCCCTGTTGCGAGCGAGGTTGAGCAAGATCGTCCACAGCCAGCCGCGGAGCCGCAGTTCCCTGATGCGTTGCGCGTCGTAGCCCGACAGTGCTCGATAAGCCCGCACCAGCGTCTCCTGGGCGAGTTCCTCCGCATCGTGACGGGAGCGGGTGAGTCGCAGCGCGGTTGCAAACAGGCCGTCCTGATAGGTCAGCACGAGATCGGGGAACGCGGCGTCCAGCTCGCGGGCCAGGTCGGCTTCGAGGCCGGAGTGGTCGGTCATGGTCGGTGTTCTCTCGGTTGTGATCATGGCACCTCACCGGAAAGAACCCCGCCCCGGGGTCCGAGGTTGCAGCTCGTCCGTTCCGTTCTGGTGTCAGTCGAGCAACTCGGCCACGAGCCTCCGCACTCTGCGGTCGATGTCGTCGCGGACCTCGCGCACGATGCCGGCGTCGCGACCGGCGGGATCGGTCAGCTCCCAGTCCTCGTAACGCCTACCCGGGAACACGGGACACGCATCCCCGCACCCCATGGTGACGACGACGTCGGAAGCCTCCACCGCATCGTCGGTGAGTCGCTTCGGGGTCCGGCCCGACAGATCGAGCCCCCACTCCTGCATCACCTCGACCGCGACCGGGTTGACCGTGACGCCGGGGTCGGACCCTGCGGATCTCACCAGCACCCGTCCCAGCGCGTGGTGCTCGAGGAGGGCCGCAGCCATCTGGGATCGGCCCGCGTTGTGGACGCACACGAACAAGACGGAGGGGAGGTCGGTCATGCGGTGGAGTGTACGAGTGGCGGCACGTCGATCGTCCGTGCGCGAGCCGGTTCAGCCTTGTGTCGCCTCGAGCCACTCCACGAAGCCGTCCGGGGCGGTCCGTCCCCGGGATCTGAGTCGCGCCGTGACCGTGCCCCCGCTCGCCTCGAGCCGCGTTGCCATCTTGTCGAGCATCTTGCCCGGCGAGGTCTTGTAGGTGCAGAACACCGCCGCGGCTGTGCCCTCGAGCGCCAGGCTGTCGATGAACTCCATCGATGCCTTCGTGGCGTGCTGGAGGATGAAGAACAGCCCCTCCGTCCAACTACCGACGCATACCGCGTCTGCGGTGCTCACCATTGCCGGGTCCGCTGCCGCGACCGAAGACACATCGCATTCGTGTCCCCGCTCCGTGGCGAGGCGCGCCATGTCCTCCGCAGCAGCTTGGGTCGTGCCCGTCCTGCTGTCGTACACGATCGCGATCCGCATCTCTGCCCCCTTCGTCTCATCGGCGACGCTGTTTGCCGGGATGGCCAGCATTCAAGAGTACGCACCGCTGCTGATCCAGGGCCGAAAGACCTCACATATGACAGGAAGGCTTCGCAGCTTCGGGTGGTTGCACGGCGCATGGGCTTGTCACGGCGAGTTGTCGCCCTCGGTCTCGTCGTTGCCGCTTGTGGCGGCTCGGCTGCGGTGCCGTCCTCGACATCGGCGGGGCCCGAGCCTGTGACGACGGGGCCTGCCGCACCGGCCGCCCCGGCGCCAGGGAGCGGGGACTCGACATCTACGCAGCTCGCACAGGATGCAGGCCCATCATCCCGGTCGGCGGCCGATCCCGATCTCTCGCTCCACAGCGTCCCGCTCGATGACGTGTACTTCGACACGTTCGACGGGGGAGCGGTGCGGCTCAGCGACTCCACCCCGGAGTTGCGGGCGCGGCTGCTCGACGCCATTCCCCCGATCGACAGCCCCGTGTACGAGGCGGCTTCTGCCGGCGATGAGTGGCTGGACGATGAAGACCTCGTGCTCGGCTACGTCGCGGGCGGAACCGCATATGCCTACGCCTTCCGGATCCTCAACTTCCACGAGATCGTCAACGACGTGCTCGACGACGTGCCGGTGCTCATCAGCTACTGCCCCTTGTGCCGGTCCGCGATCGTCTACGACCGGCGCATCGAAGACCGGGTGCTGACGTTCGGAAACACGAGCGCCCTCTACGAGACCGATCTCGTCATGGTGGACAGAGAGACATCTTCTTACTGGTGGCAGGTCGCGGGGTCCTCGATCGTCGGCACGCTCACCGGCACCACCCTCGATGCGCTGCCTTCGTCGGTCTCCACGTGGGCCGACTGGCGAACTTTGCACCCCGAGACCCTCGTCCTGTCAAGGGACACAGGATTCAACCGGAACTACGATCGCGATCCCTTCCGCGGCTACGAGGCCATCATCGATGAAGGGAGATTCCCCTTCCCGGTCGGCGATGACGCACGAGATCCGAGGCTGGCGGCTTCCGAGCTGGTCGTCGGGGTCGACGTAGGCGGCACTGCCCGTGCCTATCCCGTCGGGCTGCTCGAGGGACCCACCAACGACCGCATCGGCGACGTCGATCTCGTCATCTTTCCCACCGAGGGCGGCGCCTCGGTGTTCTCGGCGGTGGTCGAGGGAGTCGCGCTCGAGTTCAGGCAGGCCGGCGGCGTCATCGAGGACGTCGGTACCGGCTCGGTGTGGGATGCGACCGGTGTCACGATCGCAGGAGAGCTGGCGGGCACCCGGCTCGACCCCATCGGCTCCAGAACCACGTTCTGGTTCGCCATGGTGGGAGCATTCCCCGAGGTGGAGCTCTGGCTCCCGTGACCCGTAGGCTGTCCTCGTGACCACCCGTCCCGAGTTCAAGAGCGAGATGTCGGACGACGGGGCGTTCGTGCGACAGCCCAACGCCTTCACCGACAGGATCAGCGCGGACGGCAGCTCCGGCTTCCCCGCCGTCGCAGGCAGGTACCACCTGTACGTCTCGCTCGCGTGCCCCTGGGCGCACCGGGCGGTCATCGTCAGAGAGTTGCTCGGGCTTCAGGATGTCGTGACGATGGCGGTGGTGGATCCGATCCGTGACGAACGAGGCTGGCGCTTCACCGAAGGCCCCGGCCACGGCCCGGATCCGGTCAACGGGTTCGCGTTCCTGTCCGAGGCCTATGTCGCCACGGACCCGGGCTTCCGCGGAAGGCACACGGTGCCGTGCATCTGGGATCGCGAGACGGGTCGCATCGTCACGAACGATTACCCGGAGATCACCATCCAGTTTCACACGGCGTTGCGCCATCTCGGCATGAGGTCGGACGCGGACCTGTATCCGATCGAGTTGCGCGAGCAGATCGATGCGGTGAACGCGATCGTGTACGAGCACGTGAACAACGGCGTGTACAAGGCGGGCTTCGCCACGTCACAAGGGGCATACGAGGCTGCGGTGGGCGCGTTGTTCTCGACCCTCGATGATCTCGAGCGGCGTTTGGGCGAGACACGCTTCCTCGTCGGCGACACCATGACGGAGGCGGACGTCCGGCTGTTCACGACCCTGGTGCGATTCGACGCCGTCTACCACGGGCACTTCAAGTGCAATCTGCGGCGCATCGTCGATTACCCGAACCTGTGGGGCTACGCCCGCGATCTCTATGGCCGCCCCGGGTTCGGGGACACGACGGATTTCGATCACATCAAGCGGCACTACTACGCGACCCACGGCCGGATCAACCCGAGCCGGATCGTCCCCGTGGGCCCGGACATCGACTGGCACGCGCCGCACGACAGGGATCGGATCGGCGGAGGCTAGGCAGCCGGTGGTCCGCTGCTTGCGGTCTGCCCCTCGGGCGCCGCCATCTGCGCCACCCAGCCCCTGCCCGCACGCTGCCACACGAGCTCGAGTGGGGGGTACGGTCCCTCCTCGCCCAGGAGATCAGACACGAGGACGCCAGTCGCGAGATCGTGGTGGCAGCCCCGCTCGCAGTGACGGTATGGGTCGTATCGTGTGGTTTCCATGTCACCCATTCCAACCGGCAGGCCGGCGGACGCCGGCGGTCGATTGGCGGTGCGCCGACGATCGTTCGTGAGCGAAAGCGCCTGGTGAGGATGGAGTTGTCGGGGATTGGACACGTCACAGGCGAGGGCGGGATCACCGAGGATGGGAGTGGGTATCCTCGGCGCCACGGCGGGAGGAGGGCTGTTGGAGGCATCTGTTCGGGATCTACCCAAGGCCGAGCTGCACTGCCACATCGAGGGCACACTCGAGCCCGAGCTGCTCCTCGAACTCGCGGCTCGCAACGGGCTCCCGACCGCCAGCGGCTCCGCCGACGAGCTCCGGGCCACGTACGAGTTCACCCGTCTCCAGGACTTTCTCGACATCTACTACCGCGGTGCCGCGGTGCTGTGCACCGAGCGCGACTTCCGTGACCTCACCCTCGCCTACCTGACGAAAGCCGCTTCCCAGGGAGTGCGGCGAGCCGAGATGTTCTTCGATGCCCAGTCCCACACCTCCCGGGGCGTGGACATGGGTACCGTGATCGAAGGTATCGCAGCCGGGTGCGTGGAGGCGACTTCACGGACCGGCATCAGCACGGGGCTCATCCTCTGTTTCCTCAGGCATCTCCCGGAGGAAGCGGCGCTGGCCACCTTCGATGCGGCGATGCCGTTTCGCGAGCACCTTCTCGGTGTGGGTCTCGACTCGACCGAGGTGGGTCATCCCCCCTCCGGCTTCGTCGAGGTGTTCGCCAAGGCGAGAGCCGAGGGTCTGCGTGCGGTGGCTCACGCCGGTGAGGAGGGTCCGCCCGAGTACATCTCCGCATCGCTCGATCTGCTCGGTGCGGAGCGCATCGACCATGGCGTCCGCTGTCTCGAAGACCCGGCTCTGGTGGAGCGGCTTGCTACGGCGTCGATCCCGTTGACGGTTTGCCCGCTCTCGAATGTGAAGCTGGGCGTCGTCGACCGGCTGGAGGATCATCCGCTGCCCGCTCTGGTCGAGGCCGGTCTCACCGTCACGCTGAACTCCGACGACCCCGCGTACTTCGGTGGCTACGTCGGGGACAACTTCGCCGCCGTGTACCGCGACCTCGATCTCTCGATGAGCGCCATGGTCGATCTGGCCCGGGCCTCCATCAACGCCAGCTTTGCGCCGGAACCGGACAAGAAGGCGATGAGGGACGACCTGGATGCGTATGTCGCCGAGCACGGCGGTGCCGCGGCCGGGTGAGCGGCGTCTCAGCCTTGCTCGAAGTTCGTTCCCAAACCGGCGGGGGCCTCGCTCGTCAGGAAGCGCCGCATGAATCGCATCCGATCCCCGAGGGCTCTGAACGCGGGACGGTTGATGACGACGAGCGTGAGGATCATCAGCGGGAAGGGAAGGATCCCCAGGACCTGGGTGAAGCTGGGGAACGTCGGCTGGAGCTTGAGGGCCAGCACCTGGAGTGCGCCGAACAGATAGCAGCCGAGCGCGACCCGGGCAGGATGCCATCCTCCGAAGATGACGATGGCGAGGGCGATCCATCCGAAGTTCGTGACGTGTCCCTCCGACCACCCGAACTTGACGTCGAGCGAGAAGGCAGCGCCGCCGATGCCGACCAGCGCGCCTCCCACGAGGGCGTAGACGTAGCGTCTTCGCTCGACGCTGATCCCTCTCGCAAACGCGGCTTCTGGGCGTTCCCCGACCGCCTGAAGCTCCAGACCCGCCTTCGTCCGGTAGATGAACCAGTACGCGACGAAGACCGTCACGATCGACCCGTACACCGACAGGTTGTGCGTGAACAGGACGGTCCCCAGCCACGGGATGTCCGAGAGCCCGGCGATCTCCAGCGGAGGTACCGAGGGTCCGGGTCGCCTCACGAACGACTGGCCCAGCAGGGATGAGAGGTCGCGCATGAGCAGGAACAGGACGAAGCCGACGGCGATCTGATTGAGGCGCAGCTCGATCGAGGCGAAGGCGATCACGAACGCAACCAGCATGGCCACGCCGGCGGCGGCGGCGAACCCGACGATCACGCTGCCCGTCGTCACCGCAGCGGCGAACGACACCATCGCCGCGATGAGCAGCGTCCCATCGAGGGACAGATTCACGACTCCCGCCTTCTCCGCGATCGTCTCGCCGATCGTTGCGTAGACGAGAGGCGCTGCGGCGGCGATCACCGAGGCGATGGTGACGGCGTCCATCTCAGGCCTCCGCCTCTGCCGCCACCGCCGCGATCGGTGCCGCAGCTGCCGCCTCGGCGCGCCGCTTCCGCTGCCACCCTCCGGCCAGGATCACAAACAGGACGAGCAGGCCCTGGAGGACGCCGCCGAGCGATGCGTCGAGCCCAAGGCGGAGTTCGAGGAACGTGGTGCCCACCGAGATCGCCGCGAAGAAGAACGCGATCGGCGGCGTGAGCCAGGCCCGGAAGCCGGCCAGGAGTACGATCAGGATCCCGAGGAACCCGAAGCCCCCTGAGATCGATGGGATCAGCTTGTGATGGAATCCGAGCACCTGCACGGCACCTGCGATACCTGCGATGCCCCCGCCGAGACCAAAGGCGAGCAGCATGAACCGGTTGGACGGGATGCCGAGTCGAGCGGCCGAACGCAGGTTGTTGCCGATCGCTTTGAGCTTCAGACCGAACGAGCTTCCCCGCATGAGCAGGTACACCCCCACCGAAGCGAACACTGCGAGCAGGATCGACACCCATGAGATGCTGAGGCTCCCGATCGTCGGCAACCAGGCCTCCTCGCGGAAGAGGTCGGTGCCGCTCGTCGATGCGATCCCGGCACGCTTCCAGGGTCCGATGATCAGGTAGGTCGCACCACCGGTCGCTACGAAGAAGAGCCCGAGGCCTCCGAAGATCTCGTTCACCCCGCCGTAGACCTTCAAGACGCCTGCCAGGAGACCCCAGAGCGCACCGCCGATGATGCCGGCGACGATGGCAGCCGTGATCACGACGAATGAAGGACCGGGGATCTCTCGGGCTGCCCATGCAGCGGCGATGGCGCCCGCGATGATCTGGCCCTCGACGCCGATATTCCACAGCCCCGCAGCGAACGTCACGATCAGCGATGCCGCAGCCAGCGCGAGGGGGACCCACACGATGAGCGTGTTCGACAGCTTGCTCGAGCTGCCGATGGAACCCTCGTACAGCAGCCGAAACGCATCGAATGGGTTCTCGCCGTTCGCGAGGAAGAGCAGGGCGGCAACGACGAACGAGCCTCCAACTGCCAAGGCGACGGTACGTGCCTGCTCGGATCTCACACGCGCTCCTTGCCGCCGATGAGATAGCCGATCTCTTCTCCGTCCGTCTCCGCAGCGTCGAGAATGCGCAACACCCGACCCGCAAAGAACACGACGATCCGGTCGCTGTAGCGCTGCAATTCGTCGAGATCCGCAGATGCGAAGACCACCGCCGTTCCGGAAGGGCGCCGGGCGAGGATCTGCGTCCATACCCACTCGGCGGACTCGATGTCGAGACCGCGAGTCGGATGCTCCATGAGGAGCACTTTGATGTCCGCCGGCATCATCGCGAGCAGGAGCCGCTGCTGGTTGCCACCGCTGAGGGATTCCGGAGTCGAGCTCCCTGTGCCCTTCACCGAGAAGCGCTCGATCTTCCGCTGCGCTTCCGATCCGGCCAGGTCCCAGTCGAGGACGAAGCCCTGCGGTTCGTCCCCCACGAGGGCGAAGTGCTCCGTCACGGTCAGCCCCTCGACGAGACCTTCCCCGAGCCGGTCTGCGGGCAGGAAGTGGACGCCTGCGTCGAGGAAGCTGCGATAGCCCTGGCCTGTGACGTCGTTGCCCGCGATGGAGACCGTTCCTTTGCTCGGGCTGAGCTGGCCGGCGGCGACCCGGAGCAAGGTCTGCTGGCCCGAGCCCTCGAGTCCGGCGAGACCGACCACCTCGCCTGCGGCGACGGTGAGGGAGAGATCTGTGATCGTGACGAGCCGGTCTCTCAGCGAGATGCCGTCGAGCGCGAGCTGCGTGTCGCCCGTGTCGGCAGCGGGCCGCGGGAGCTGGGTGATCGCGGCACCGAACATCATCTCCACGAGCTGATCCGTGGGCACCGGCAGCTCCGTCTCGCCGACGAGCTTCCCCAGTCGCAGGACGCTGACCCGATCGCACAGGTCCTCGACCTCCTCCAGCTTGTGCGAGACGAACAGCACGGTCATTCCCTCGTCGGCGAGGGTCCGCAGCGTGGCGAAGAGGCTGGTGCGCTGGGTGGCGGAGATCGCCGTCGTCGGTTCGTCGAGGATGAGTACCCGCACCCCCATCGACAGCAGCCGGATGATCTCGAGCTGCTGGCGTTCCCCGACGGTCAGCGTGCGCACCGGTACGTCGGGGTCTAGGGCGAAGCCGAACCGTTCTGCCAGCTCCCGGAGCGTCTCCTCGCCGGTCGCGCGATCGACGAGAAACGATGCCTGGCTCCCGAGCAGGAAGTTGTCGAGGACCGAGAACGGCATGCAGTGCAACGGGTCCTGGTGGAGAAGTCCGACGCCTGCCTCGAGAGAGCGCTTCGTCGACCCCATGGGCAGCACTTCGTCGTCGAGCCGAACTTCTCCGGAGTCAGCGGTGATGAAGCCCGCGAGCACCTTCATGAGTGTCGACTTCCCGGCGCCGTTCTCGCCGAGGATCCCGTGGATCGAACCCGGCTCTACACGCAGCGTGATGCCGTCGTTGGCGCGAACGGGACCGTAGTGCTTGTGAATCTCGACGAGTTCGAGCACCCGGTCTCCATTCCCGACGTACCACCTCGACGGGGGAGGCTACCGCCTCCCCCGTCTTCGCACCTGTCGCAGCTCGAGCTCAGCCTGCCGAGCTGGCGCCCTCCATGCCTTCGAGGAGCTGGTCCATGTACCAGACCTGGAAGTCGGTGGCCACCTCTCCTGCACCGAGGAACTGTGACCCGTCCTGGAAGTTGAGCGGGCCGGTGAACAGGTTGATGGACCCATCCGCGAGGCCTGCGATGAACGTATCTAGCTCCGCCTGGTCATCCGAGGAGAGCCCGGCTCCCGACTCGAAGCCGATGGCGCTCGTGTCCGGATTGTTGATGTCGGCCCAGTCCGGCCCTGCCCACACCCACTCGGCCGAGTAGTCGTCGTTGATGACGGACTCGACGGTGTCGAGGTACGACGGGCCCCAGTTGAAGAAGGGCACGCCGAGGCAGACGCTCTCAGCCTCCGCGCATGCACCTTCGAAGTCGTAGGGCACGGCGTACACGTTCTCGCCGGCGCCGGCGCGCTGGCCGGTGCGAACGATGGCTTCCGTCGTGTCGATACCGCTGATCACGACGTCTGCGCCGGAGTCGTAGAACTCGTTGACGACCTGCGTCGGGTCGAGCGTGACACCGGGGATGTTGAACCAGAATCCGATCCAGGTGACGCTGAAGTCGAGATCGGCTGCGGCATTGCCTTGCTGCTGCCAGCAGTGCCGGGCGCCGAGGAATGCGGACGACACGAGTCGCCGTGTCTCGTCGTTGATCAGGGGCCCGAGGTAGCCGATCTCACCGGTCTCAGTGGTGAGCGCCGCAGCGCAACCCGCGATCATCTTGCCGAACTCCATACGGCCCATGATGTTGCCCAGGTTCGTGAGGTCTGCCTCGTACGCCTTGCCATCTGCCCACGCGCTGTCGCCGGAGGACCAGATCATCGGGACGTCGGGGTGGGCCCGTGCCGCAGCGATGATGCCGTCCTTCATGTCGTCGCTCGTAGCGAAGATCAGCTGTGCGCCCTGGTCGATCATGTCGGAGACGACCTGCTCGACGGTCGTGTCCGGCTTGTCTGCCGGGTTGACGCTCTCGACGACGATCATCTCTGCGCCGGTCTGGTCGACGACGTACTGGCCGCCCTCAAGATGCGCCTGCGACCAGCCGCGATCGTTCTGGGGCCCGACGAGGACCATGCCGAACTTGAAACCCTCACCTGAAACCGTGTCGTCGTCGTCCCCACATGCGGCGACCACGAGTCCAAACGCCATGACGAGCCCAAGCACTCTCCAAGGGCTGAGGCGTCTCCGTCGAGTGTCCATGGATCAGAACCCCTTCCGTTCGGACCGTTGCGCAGAGCGCGATACGCGAAGTCGCAATATACGGTGTCTTGGTGGTCTGCGCCACGTCGCGAAAACGACGCCGCGTAGCAGGTTTCCGCGCTCCTCTCCGGCCGCGGCCCGCACTGTCGCGAGTCCGGCAGGTGACGGTCGGATGGGTCCGTGCTGGTGCGTGCTCGTGCACCCCAGTGCACTCGGCCGGAGGCGTCACCGCAGGATGCCGGACCGGTCAGCCTGCGAACAAGCCATCGAGATGCGGGTTGTCGACGCGCTCTCGTAGTTGCTCGGCCGTGGCCATCGCGGCGGGATCGCCGAGACCAGCAGCGTGGATCAGAGACCGGATCACCAGCTCGCGCATCCCGGCTCTCGATGAGATGTCGTGCAGCTCGTCGATCCACGGGCCGGCATCTTCTCCGGCGTGCTCCCGCGCCAGCGCGCACAGTGCGTCGAGAACATGAGCCTCCATCCAAAGATATGCGTCGGGCAGCCGGCTGCACCGGGTGCGGGCGTCGATGAGCGTCTCCAGCGCAACGGTCGCTTCGCCCCGCGCCGCAGCCACGAGACCAAGACCGCGCGCAGCCATGCCCTCCCAGCATGGGTCGCCCAGCTGGCACGCTCTCGCGAATGCTTGATCGAGCAAACCGGAAGCCTGTGCCTGCCTGCCCTGGGCAAGCGCTACTTCTCCTCGAATTGCCTGAGGCCAGGGGAGGAAGGCCAGCCAGCGGTCTTCCTCGGCGATCCGAAATGACTCGTCGAGATCATGTGCCGCGGTGCCCAGATCACCCCTGAGGAGATGGAGCCGACCCAGCATGGCACCGGCGTACGCCTCGATCCGGCGCTCACCGAGAAGGCGGGCGGCTTCACGGGACTCGTGCAGCACGCGGGCCGCCTCGACGTAGTCGGCGCGGTCGCTCAGACACGACCCCAGGTACGCCTTGGCCCGGGCCACGAGCCCGCCGTCCGAGCCGGCGAGATCGGTAGCGCTGGTCAGCCACGTCTCGGCGCGCTCGTATCTCCCGCCGAGGAAGTCGATGTAGCCGATTTCCACTGCGGCCTTTGCTCGAAGTGCGTCTGCTCCGAGCTCATGCGCGATGCGAGCGGCCTCGTGGAGGGCAGCTGCCCCTTCCTCGTCACGACCACGGGCTGCGTGGACCAGGGCTTCGGCTTGCGCGAGGAGGGCGCGACACAGCAATTCGGGATCATCGACGGTTCGAGCTGCACCAACGGCCGACCGGAGCGAGTTGAGGCCGGATTCGAACGCTCCGGCCTCGACCGCAGCCCGCCCGGCCTCGACGAGCGCCGCGGCGGCGTCGAGCGGCTTCACCGGCGTGCTCGCTCGCGCATCAACCTTCAGCGCTGCCATCACTGATGGTCCCGGGCCTTCGCCCAGTTCCTTTTGAAACAGGTGCCGGCACGAGGCGAGCTGCGCCTCGGCCGCTGCGTAGTCGCCATCGACGCGGTAGCACCGGATGAGCAACGCCTGGTGATTGTCATCGAGCGGGTTGAGCCTCACCAGGCGGGTTGCCTGTTCTACGGCCCGCGGCACCTGACCCCGGGCGAGCAGAGCGAGCGTGCTCTCGCGAAGCATTGCCTCGCAACCCGCAGCCAGGTGACGTCGGTGGAGGAGCAACCACGCTTCGAAGCCGGGCGAGTCGGCGAAGGAGAAGCCTTCGAGCAGCTCGCTCTCGATACCCGGTATGGATTCGAACCCGAGCCAACTGCCCCGTTGCACCGCGAGTACGTCCACCCAGGCATCCGCTCCAAGGCTCACGCGCACAGGATCTCCCTCGATCGAGATCTCGCTCGGGAGCACCCTTCGCAACTCTGAAAGGTTCCAGCGCAGCGTCGCAGCCGGATCATCGGCCTCGGAGAACAACAGCGATGCGAGCTGGGTCCGGTCTGCGGGTGTCTCCCGGAGCACGAGGTATGCCAGCAGGGCCCAGGCCTTGCGTCCCTTGGGCCGGGGCGCTTCCTTTCCAGGGGCCTCCAGCCTGGGCTTCCCCAGCAGATGGATCCGAACACTCACTGCCGGACGAGGCTACAGATCCCACATCGCCACGCGCAGGGCTTCAAACGCCGCTTCACACGCTCCCCGTCCAGCATGCGACAACCGGCGTCGCGAAGGAGGAACTGATGCCCAGGTACATGGTCGAACGAACGTTCCCGGACGGGCTCGAAATCCCGATGACGAACGAAGGAGCGCAGGTCTGTCTCGATGTCGTCGGCAACAACGCTCGAGACGGTGTGACGTGGATCCACTCGTACGTCACGGATGACAAGACCAAGACGTTCTGCATCTACGACGGGCCCGATCCGGATGCCATCAGGCGCGTTGCCGGAGTCAACGGCCTCCCGGTCGACTCCGTAGCTGCGGTGAGGGTGCTCGACCCGTATTTCTACGTGTGACGGCCTACTGCCGGCAACCGATGCTTGGGGACACGTCTTTGCCCATTCTGGCTGTCCCGGATCGCCGGGGCCGGACGTAAGGCATGTGAAACCCGGGTTCTCGCACGGGAACACGTCGAGGAGAGCGGTATCGATCG
>JBHHXA010000008.1:0-21749 GCA_046756805.1 Acidimicrobiia bacterium | reverse complement strand
AGGTCGTAGGATCGAGAGAGCGATGTCGCAGGCCGCTCTCGCATATCGGTGACGTCCGCAGGAGCAGTGAACGGGTGGTGCGCCGGCGTGAGCGATCCGTCCTGGACCCGGTCGAACATAGGGAAATCCACGATGAACACGAACGCCAGATCATCGTGACCCTCAGGCCTTCCCAGCTCGAGCCGGATCTGCCCGAGCACGTGGGCGGTGGTCGCCGCATCATCGGCCACCAGGAGAAGGACGTCGCCCGGCGCTCCTCCGAGCGCAGAGACGACACCCGACGTCTCTTCTTCGGAGAGGAACTTGGAGACGGGCGACCTGAGGCTCCCATCGTCCTCGACGACCATCCAGACCAAACCCTTGGCCCCGAGATCTTGCGCCTTTGAAACGACGCCGTCGAGACCGGCGCGGGACAACCCCAGACCCCCGGCGTTGAACCCGCGGATGACGTTCCCCCCGTCGAGCACACCCCGAAAGGCGCGGAACTCGGTGGCCGCGAACAACGCGGACAGATCCTCGATCTCCATCCCGAACCGCAGATCCGGCTTGTCCGTGCCGTATCTCGCGATCGCTTCTGCGTACGTCATGCGCAGGAAGGGGCGGGGAAGCTCGACGTCCCGCAGATCCCGCACCACTTCGGACGCGACCTCCTCGAGCACCGCGAGCACGTCGTCCTGCCCCCAGAACGCACCCTCGAGATCGAGTTGGGTGAACTCGATCTGACGGTCCGAGCGGAAGTCCTCGTCGCGGTAGCAACGTGCCACCTGGTAGTACCGCTCGACACCACCGATCATCAACAGCTGCTTGAAGAGCTGGGGCGACTGCGGCAGCGCGTAGAACTGACCCGGCCGCAGCCTGCTCGGCACGAGAAGGTCACGAGCACCTTCAGGCGTAGACGCGACGAGCGTCGGGGTCTCGATCTCGAGGAATCCACCCCTGTCCAGGACACGACGCATCGCTTTGATCGCATCAGAACGTGCCCGAAGGTTCGCTGCGAGCCGCGGCCGCCGCAGATCGAGATAGCGGTACTGGAGCCTGCGAGCCTCGTCTACGTCCTCCCGGTCGTCGATCTGGAACGGCAGGGTCAGGGCAGGCGAGAGCACGTCGAGTGAATGCGCGACGACTTCGACCTCGCCCGTGTCGAGGTCGGGGTTTGCGGTGCCTTCCATCCGTTCCCGTACCACGCCCGACACCGCGAGGCAGTACTCGTTGCGCAGCCCGTGCAGCACCTCGGGTGTCGCCGGCTCGTCACCAGGGTTGAGGACCACCTGAACGAGCCCGGATGCGTCGCGCAGGTCGACGAACACCACACCGCCGTGATCGCGTCGGGCGTTCACCCAGCCCGCGAGCCGAACGGCTGACCCGGCGTCCTGCCGGCGCAGGTCGCCGGCGTGTGCAGAGCGGAAGGGTTCCGGATCCATCTTGTCGGTCGCTCCTGTGCGTTGCCGGACGCGGCGGCGTCAGATTCCCTGCAAGAAAGGATTGAGCGCCCGCTCCCGCGAAAGCGTAGTCGTGGGGCCGTGGCCCGGGAGCACGTCGACGTCGTCGTCGAGGACGAGCACCTTCTCCTTCATCGATGCCATGAGCTGTTCGTAGCTGCCTCCCGGGAGATCGGTGCGGCCGATGGAGCCCGCAAACAGCTGATCACCGGAGAACAGGATTCCTTCGTCACGCAGGAGAAAACAGCAGTGGCCCGGGGTGTGACCCGGTGTATGGAGGACCTCCCACTCCAAACCGCACAGTTCCAGATGCTCGGCATCGGCGAGCCAGGCGAATCGCTCGGGTGGTGCGTACTGCTCCGGTTCGTCAGTGGGGACCATGATGGCTCTCAGCTGTGACAAGGGGTCTCTCGCCAGCCACTCGTCTTCGGGGTGGAGGTAGGCCGTCACGTCGGTGCGAGCGACGAAGGACCCGGTGCCACCGGTGTGGTCGACATGACCGTGTGTGATCAGCAACGCAGCCGGGTACAGATCGTGGGCCGCCAGCAAGGAAGCGACCCCCTCCGGATCCGGGGGAACATCCACCACGACCGCGGGCCCTCCACTGTCGGGAGCCACGACGTAGCAATTCGTCGCTGCGAGCCACAGCGGTGCGGAGACGATGAGCGGGGCCACTGACGCGGAGCCTAATCGGGGTCCGCCACCGCCCGGCTGCGGATCAGGCGTTCCGCAGCTCCACTCGGGTCTTGATGGTGCGTGACTCCAGGATGTCGCTTGCGCCTTGCTCGATCACGAGCGACAGCTCGATGTCGACGACGGAGCCGGTCAACGTGAGGCTGCTGTTGGAGGTGTCGAGGTCTTCGACCCACGTCACGGCGGTGTCCATGTCGTCGTCTTCGAGGCGAACGAGGTCGCCCACGATGATCCTCCAGATCACGTGCTCCCCGGCCGAGTCCGGCCCCGCTCCCCCACTCCCGTCCAGGTCGACCCACACCTCGATCGAGTCGGGGGTCGAGGTCGCGACCGAACCCGTCGCGAACCGGATCTCTCGCACCATCTGCGCTTTGGCGAGCCGCAGCTCGTTGAGCCCGTCGAAGTCGGCGTCCTGGTCGATGTCGACGCGGGTTGCTGCGATCATCCACGTCGTCACGATCGCGATCGAGATCATCGAGACGGCAGCCGCCACCATCAGCTCCAGGATGGTGAGACCATCCTCGGGCGAGAATATCCGCCGGGCCCGCCGGCGCGATGCTCTCATGCCGACCCCACCTCCGAGACCTGTGCGCTCGTGAAGTGATCATGGCTGATACGACCGCTGTCCCACTCGACGAGAACCGTGAACCGGCGCAGACCGGGCTCCACATCGCTCACGTACTGATACACGTCGAAGGACTGCCCGTTGATCGTCTCGCCACCGGGGTTCGATGGTGCGATGAGCCCGTCCGTTGCATCGATCACGAGCGCCTCGTCGCCCGGAAGATCGAACGGCGCACCGAGTACGAAGGCACCCGAGATGTTCGGAACTTCGGCAGGCGGTGTCTCGCTGAGCGCCAGCTCGGCCCAGCTCACCGACCGCGCGAACTCGACGTACTCGATCGCCAGCGCGGTGGCCTGCTGCTGCAGACGAACGTCCCGTTGGTGACGGATCGCAATCTGGAGAGTGGTTGCGACCCCCACGAAGAGAAGGACCACGAGCATCAGTGCCATGATCGACTCGACCATGGTGAAGCCACCCTCGGCGCGTGAGGAGGACCGGCCTCGCCGATCCGGGAAATCGAGGTCCATGCGACGGATATCGACCGAATACAGGATTCGCTTGAGGCTCCGGGCTACAGCAGGCTCAGTCCGACGTCTGGGGCACGAGGCGATATGCGTCGAACACCCCATCGACCCTCCTCAGGTCGCCGAGGGCCCTTTCGAGGAGCCCGGAGTCGGAGAGCTCGATCTCGTAGCGCAAGATGGCCACCCGGTCGCGGCCGGTCGCCGAAGACGAGGCGTGGATGTTGGCCCCGAGGTCGCTGAGGACTGTTGTGACATCGCCGAGCAGCCGAGGCCGGTCGAGCGCTTCGACCTGGACCCACACGTAGAACGAACCGCTCTGGCCCGGCGCCCAGCTCACGTCGATCATCCGCTCTGCTCGCTCTTCGAGCGCACCGACGTTGGCGCAGTCTCCGCGGTGCACAGAGATACCCCGTCCTACCGTGATGAATCCCACGATGTCGTCCCCCGGCACCGGCGCACAGCATCGTGCGATCCTCACCAGCAGGTCGTCCATGCCCTCGACGATGATGCTCCTCGCCGGCGCGGGTGCCCGCCGCACCGGTCGGGGTGGTTCGAGCAGATCCTCGTCGGAGGTCTTCTCCTCCTGGCTGAAGATGCGCTGGAGCCGGTTGACCACGGATCGAGCGCTGAGCCGGTTGTCACCGACGGCCACGAACAGCCCATCGAGATCCACGTACCCCAGATCCTCGGCGGTGGCCAGCAGGTCCCGCTCCCGCCCCGGGCTCGCCAGGCTCAGGCCCTCACGGCGCATGGCGCGGGCAACGAGGTCCTTGCCGTCTGCGAGGGCGGCCTCCCTCCGCTCCTTGGTGAACCACTGCCGGATCTTGGCGGCGGCGCGGGAGGACTTCACGAAGTCGAGCCAGTCTCGACTGGGGTGGGCATCGGGAGCCCGCGAGGTGATGATCTCGACGATGTCTCCAGACTCGAGCCTGGTATTGAGCGGGAGCAGCCGCGAGTTCACCTTGGCGCCGACACAGCGATGGCCGACGTCGGTGTGGATCCGGTAGGCGAAGTCCACGGGCGTCGCACCCCGGGGGAGGGTGATGACGTCGCCACGCGGCGTGAGAGCGAACACCTCGTCCTGGTAGAGATCGAGCTTGAGATGTGTGAGGAACTCGCCAGGGTCCGTCGCGGTGTCCTGGAGGAACGTGAGATCGGCCACGAACTCCCGGTCGGTGACCGGTCCCCCGCCCTCCTTGTATCGCCAGTGGGCCGCGATCCCGAACTCGGCCCGCTGGTGCATCTCCCTGCTCCGGATCTGCACCTCGAGCGGCGCACCGTCCGGTCCCACCACGGTGGTGTGGAGGCTCTGGTAGAGGTTGAACTTGGGCATCGCGATGTAGTCCTTGAAACGGCCGTGCACCGGCGGCCACATCGTGTGGACAAGGCCCAGCGCCCCATAGCAATCGCGCACATCCTGGACGAGGACCCGGATGCCGATCAGGTCGTGGATCTCCTCGAACGCGAGCCCGCTGGCGATCATCTTTCGATAGATGGAATAGAGGTGCTTCGGGCGACCAGACACCTCGGCTTCGATGCCCGCCTCGCCGAGGGAGGCCCGCACCTCCTCCATCACCTTCTCCACATAGACCTCGCGCTCGCCGGTCCGCCTCTTCACCAGATCGAGCAGCTCTGCCATGCGCTTTGGATACAGCTCGCGGAAGCACCGCTCCTCCATCTCGTGCTTGATCTCCTGCACTCCGAGCCTGCTGGCAAGGGGCGCATAGATATCGAGTGTCTCGCGGGCAATGCGCTGCCGTTTCGCCTCCGGCAGGGGATCGATCGTGCGCATGTTGTGGAGCCGGTCCGCAAGCTTGATCAGGAGGACCCTGATGTCCTTGGCCATCGCGATCGCCATCTTGCGGATCGTCGCTGCCTGCTGCTCTTCCTTGCTGGAGAACTTGATCCGGTCCAGCTTCGTCACACCGTCGACGAGGCCCGCGGCTTCGGACCCGAACTCCTCGGCGACCTCCTCGAAGGTGACGGAAGTGTCCTCGATGACGTCGTGGAGAAGCGCCGCCACGAGGGTGGGCTCGTCCATGCCGTAGTCGGCGAGGATCTGCGTGACGATGACGGGATGCGACAGGTACGGATCGCCGGTGCGCCGGATCTGACCGTGGTGAGCTCGGGCCGCGAGCGAGAACGCCCGTCTCAGACGGTCGGTGTCGCCTTCCGGGTGGCGAGCTTCGAACGTCTCGACGACGACCGCGAAGAGCGCCTCGGGGTCGAGAGGTGCGCGAGCATCAGGAGCCGTCATAGTGCAACACCGAGTGCACCATCACATCGGCCAGCTTCGCTCTGGCACCGAGGAACGCAAGTTCGATGAACACCG
Organism: Acidimicrobiia bacterium; assembly: GCA_046756805.1. Lineage (GTDB taxonomy): Bacteria > Actinomycetota > Acidimicrobiia > Spongiisociales > UBA5794 > CAMYMC01. The sequence goes on along the minus strand of JBHHXA010000008.1, from coordinate 16,196 downwards.
CCAGACCTGCGATCTCGGCTCCCTGACCCTTCACCAGGTCGATCGTGGCCCGCGCGGTACCGCCTGTTGCCAGCACATCGTCGACCACGAGCACCCGATCGGAGAGTCGAATCGCATCCTCGTGCACCTCGAGCGCATCGGTGCCGTATTCCAGGGCGTACTCCAGCCGCTGCACCCGCCACGGCAACTTGCCGGGTTTGCGCACCGGGACGAACGCAGCGCCGAGCCTGCTGGCGAGTGGCGCCCCGAAGATGAAGCCCCGCGCCTCGATGCCCACGACGGCCGTGATGTCGTCGTCTGAGAAGGGAGCCGTCATTGCGGACAGGGCGTCTTGGAACGCTGTGGGATCGGCGAGGAGCGGTGTGATGTCCTTGAACATGATCCCCGGTTCCGGGAAATCCGGGACATCACGAATGAGATCGCGAAAACGCTCGACGGGCATCGGTCGAGTCTACCGCCGTTTCCGCCGCTGCCTCGGTGCCTTGGGCACAGCTCCCATGTCACGTGATTCGGCAGCGGTCTCGGGAGCGGCCGCCCCCACGGCCACGACGACCGGGGAGGAGCCGCTGCGGCGGGCGGCTCTGCGCTGCATCCGCTGCCACTCCGGCTCCCGCTCCTTCCAGAGCGTGAGGAGCGGGGTCGCGATGAAGATCGACGAGTACGTCCCCGCAGCTACTCCGATGAACAGAGCAAGTGCGAACTCACGCAGGGTCGCGGCGCCGAGGAAGTAGGAGCCGATCAGGAGAAGGCTGCCGACGGGCAACAGCGTCGTCAGCGAGGTGTTGATGGACCGCATCAGCACCTGGTTCATGGAGAGGTTGGCGATCTCGGTGAACGTGTTCCTGTTGGCGAGCTCGCGAACGTTCTCGGTGATCTTGTCGAACACTACGACGGTGTCGTAGAGGCTGTATCCGAGAATCGTCAGCACGGCGATCACGGTGGCCGGTGTGACCTCGAACCCGACGACGGAATAGATCCCGGCGGTGATGAGGAGGTCGTGAAACAGAGCAGCCAGGGCACCCGCCGCCATCTTCCACTCGAAACGCCAGCTGATGAAGATCGCAACGACGACCAGGAAGATCACCAATGCCTCGACGGCGCGCCGCGTGATCTCCGCACCGAATGTTGGGCCGACTGCGTCCACATTCGTGTCGTCGATCGTCACCCCGGCTGCGCCGGCGACGGTCGCGACGAGTTCGTCTTGATCCGCGGCGTCGAGGGCCTCGGTCTGCACGAGGACCCGCCCGTCGGAACCGCTTCCCGTCACCTGCACCCTGGCACCGCTCCGGCCGATGTCTGCAAGATCATCCCTGAAGTCGGAGACCGAGGCCGCGGCGGTGTTGGGAGCATCGACGATGGTGCCGCCGGTGAAGTCGACGCTGCCGTCGAGCCTGAGGAAGATCAGGGAGAGGATGCTGATGCCGAGCACGATCGCGGACACGGTGAACCAGCGCTGCCGCATCGCCATGAAGTCGAATGTCGTCTCGCCGCGATAGAGGTCCCTGAGCCTCACGACGCCGCCCCCGCAGCTTCCACAGCCGTGCGACCCATGGCGCCCCGCACGCTGAAGACTCCGCCCTCGCCGAATCGGCTCCTCACGAGCAGCATCGCGGCCGGTCGCGTGAAGAAGTAGGCGACGATGACGTCGATGACGGTGGCGATACCGAGGGTGATGGCAAAGCCCTTGACGGGACCGATGGCGAGCACCCACAGCAGGAGGGAGCCGACGAGCGTGACGGTGTCCGCGGTGAGAATGGTCCGCAGGGCGCGCTGGAAAGCGTGGTCGACCGCAGGTCTGAGGGGCCGGCCCCTGCGATGTTCCTCTTTGATGCGCTCGAAGAACACGATGTAGCTGTCTGAGGTGATCCCGATCGAGACGATGATCCCGGTCACCCCCGCCAGGGTGAGCGTCGTCCCCTGGAACTCGCCCAGCAGGATGATGGCCAGGACCAGGAGCGAACCGAACACCGAGAGCCCTACCACCGCGATGAGCCCGAGAGAGCGGTAGTAGATCAACATCGCGCTCGCCACGAGGATGAGACCGCCGATGCCGGCCGCGAGGCCCGCATTGAGCGAGTCGCTCCCGAGGCTGGCAGAGACCGTCTCGACGCGTTCTCTCTCGAACACCGTGGGAAGCGCACCGTATCGGAGGATCGTCGCGAGATCCTCCGCCTCGGTCTGTGGCTCGTCGGCCGTTCCGATAGTGATGACGACGCCGTCGGCTTCGAGCGGCTCACCCGGTAAGAGATCTGCGGCGACCTGAGGTGCGGAAACGACGCTCCCGTCGACCACGATGGCCATGGAGCGGCGCGGGTCCCCGGGAGAGAACTGCGTGAGCTGGGCGGTCGCCCGTTCGAAGGCATCGCCTCCGGTCCCCGTGAAGTCCGGATCGACGACCCATCCCCCGCCTCCACCACCGCTGTGTCCGAAGCCGCCGACGAACCCCGAGTCTGCACCCTCGATGTCGACGCCGGTGAGGAATGCGGCACCGAGTTTGTAGACGGTGCCGTCCTCCCCGAGGAGATATGCCACCGGTGCGGCGGAGTCGTCGACGATCGTCAGACCGGTATCCGGGTCGATGTTCGGTGGCGGAATGGGAGCGACGGTGGTCGTCGTGGTCGTGGTCGTGTCCTCTGTGCCGTCATCGTGCGACGGGTCGTCACCGAGCAACCCCTCGGGCGGTGGCAGCGTGCCGTCGAGGAAGGCGGGGCTGACCCCGAGCTGCCGGTCGAGCACGGGCCGGAAGGACAGCTCCCCCGTCGTGCCGACGGCTTCGAGGGCACGTTCCCTGTCCTGGACACCGGGGAGCTGGACGAGGATGCTGCGATCGCCCTGCACCGAGATCTCCGGCTCCTGCACCGAGCCGAGCGTTTCGATGCGCCTCCGCATGATCTCGACGGCCTTGTCGAGAACGCCGGCATCAAGGCTGCCCTCCGGAGTCGTGAGCACGACCGCAAAGCCACCTTGCAGGTCGAGGCCGAGTTTGGGTTCGAGCCCTGAGCCGAGCGCTGCGGACACTGACCCCCAGGCGATCAGCGTCGTGAGGACGAGGCTGAGGACGAGACGGTGCCGGTTCACCCGGCGTCTTCTCCAAGACGCTCTGCCACCGCTCGTCTCGCCACACGCAACGTCGTGCCTCCACCGATGTCGATGACGATGTCACCATCGGTGATGTTGGTCACGCGTCCGTAGATCCCGCCCACGGTGCGAATCTCGTCGCCGATCTCCATCGCTTCCCGAAGCTCATCCATCGCCTTCTGGCGCCGGCGCTGCGGCTTGATGAGCAGCATGTAGAACAACCCTCCCAACACGACGAGTGGCAGGAGGAAGCCGACGGCAGAGCCGCCGCTCGAGGAGTCGGTTTCGGCAGCCAGCACGATGCCGGCGATGGTGGTGAGTAGCAAGGGTCCTCCACGCAGAACAAGGCCCGTCCCGATGTGCGGGAGCGGCTCGACAGATTAGTGGTGTTTGGCCGACACCAAGCAATTCGAGCCGAATGGTGCGTCTGCCACTTCCTTCACGGTGCGGCGCGGGCCGCCAGGACCGCCCGGACGAAGTCGCAGAACCGACGTTCCTCGATGGCACGCCGCGCGTCCTCGAGGAGCCGCATCGTGTACCACAGGTTGTGGAGAGACAACAGGCGGCGGCCGAGCAACTCGCGGGTCGAGAACAGGTGCCGGAGGTAGCCCCGCGAGTAGCTCTCACAGCTTGGGCAGGAGCAATCCGTGGCGAGCGGCCCGGCGTCTTCCGCGAACTCGGCACGTTTGATCGAGAAGTCACCCTTGCGGTGCAGCACCTTGCCGTGGCGTGCGAGCCGTGTCGGCAGCACGCAGTCGAACAGATCGGCGCCGCGCGCTACGGCGGCCAGGAGCCCCTCCGTGTCGCCCAATCCCATGACGTAACGCACCTTGTCCGCCGGCAGTTCGGGTATCGCGGCGTCGAGCGACGCGTCGCGCTCCTCCGGTGACTCCCCTACCGACAGGCCGCCGATACCGAACCCGTCGAGGTCGAGCTCGGCGGTTGCGGCCGCGGAGCGGGCTCGCAGATCTGGCTCTGTGCCACCTTGCACGATCCCGAAGAGCGCCTGGTCCTGACGGGTGCGTGCGTCTGCGGAGCGCTTCGCCCATCGGATCGTCCTTTCCATCGCCATGACCACGTCGTCGCGCGCTGCCGGCAGCCCGACGAGCACGTCGAGCACCATTGCGATGTCCGCACCGAGCGTCTCCTGGGTCGCCACCGCAGCCTCGGGAGTGAGCCGCACGGTGCTCCCGTCGTACGTGGATCGAAACGTGACGCCCGCCTCGTCGAGATCGGCGCGGAGGGAGAAGACCTGGAACCCGCCTGAGTCGGTGAGGATGGGTCGGTCCCATCCCATGAACCCGTGAAGCTCACCGAGCGAAGCGACGGTCCCGGCTCCGGGGCGGAGCATGAGGTGATAGGTGTTGGCAAGCAGGATCTCCGTGCCGAGTCCCCGCAGATCGTCAGCGTCGACGCCCTTGACCGTCCCCCTGGTGCCCACGGGCATGAACGCGGGCGTCGTCACCGCACCGCTCCGGGTGACGAGCGTCCCGGTACGGGCCGCCCCGTCGGCCGCCTTCGGCGCCCACGCGGCGGGGGCACTCACCAGCGGCCCTCGGGATCGTCGACGAACATCACATCGCCGAACGACAAGAAGCGGTAGCCCCGCTGCAACGCGATCTCATAGACTGATCGCCATTCCGGGCCGACAAGGGCCGCCATCATCACGGTCAGCGTCGTTCCCGGGGCGTGGAAGTTCGTGACCACGGCGTCGACACATCGCAGCCGGTACCCGGGTGCAATGAAGAGGTCCGTGTCGCCCGAAGCCGGCGCCACCAGCCTCTCCTCGACTGCGGCGGACTCGAGCGCGCGCACCACCGTCGTTCCGATGGCGACCACCCTTCCCCCGTGGTCCCTGCACCGTGCCACCGCCGCTGCGGCATCTACGGAAACGGTGAAATGCTCGGCATGCATGACGTGCTCTTCGAGCGTTTCGGATTGGATCGGTCGAAACGTGTCGAGCCCGACGTCGAGCCGCACTTGCGCCATGTCGACGCCGCGTGCAGCCAGCCCGGCGACGACGTCGGGCGTGAAGTGGAGAGCCGCCGTAGGGGCCGCGGCCGAGCCCACCTCCTTGGCGAACATGGTCTGGTATCGCTCGGGATCGGGGAGCGACCCGTGGAAGTAGGGAGGCAACGGAACGCTGCCGACGATCGGGAGCACCTCTTCGACATCATGCCCTTTCGCGGTCTCCAGGTCGACGATCACGACTCCACGCACGGGATCCGATTGGACGGTCGCCACGACGGCGCCGAAATCGAGGGCGACCCCGGCACGAATGCGTCGTGCGGGACGCACCAGGCATTGCCAGAGACGGTCGTCGAGTCGCCTCGTGAGCAGCAGCTCGACGGCGCCCCCTCCGGGACGCCTGGTGCCGGTGAGACGCGCGGCGCGAACCCGTGTCGTGTTCACCACCACCAGATCGTGGGGCCGGAGAAGCGCGGGCAGGTCGCGGAAGACTCGATCTTCCAGCGTCGAGGTGACGAGAAGACGAGCGCTATCCCTGGGTTCGATCGCCTCCTGGGCGATGGAGCCCTCGGGAAGGGAGTATCGGAAGTCCCCGGTCAGCACCGCGGGAGCGTACCCGGTACGAGCGGGCGCAGCGGTCAGACCAGGGTGCCCTGGCCCCCTCCCGGCTCGGGAGGATCGTGTCCGAGATGCTGGAACGCCCTCGGGGTCGCGGTCCGCCCCCGCGGCGTCCGTTGGATGAGACCTTCCTGGAGCAAGAAGGGCTCGTAGGCATCCTCCACGGTCTCGGGCTCCTCACCGACGGCAATTGCAAGGGTGGACAGCCCGACGGGCCCACCGCCGAACTTCTCGACGATGGCACGAAGGATGAACCGGTCCACCTTGTCCAGCCCCAGATCGTCCACCTCGAAGATCACCAGCGCCGCGTCCGAGGTTGCCGCATCGACCACTCCCTCGCCGCGCACGTCCGCAAAGTCCCTCACCCGCCGCAGCAGCCGGTTCGCGATCCGGGGCGTGCCCCTCGATCGCGACGCAATCGCCTTTGCGCCGTCTGCGGTGATCTGCGCATCGAGGATCCCCGCCGACCGGGCGACGATCTCGGCCAGCTCGCCATCGTCGTAGAAGTCGAGCCGTGCCACGTAGCCGAACCGATCGCGCAACGGCGGTGCGACACGACCAACCCGCGTCGTCGCACCGACGAGGGTGAACGGTGGCAGATCGAGCCGGATCGAGCGCGCCGCGGGTCCCTTCCCGACCATGATGTCGAGCTGGAAGTCCTCCATCGCCGGGTAGAGGACTTCCTCGACCTGACGCGGGAGCCGATGCACCTCGTCGATGAACAGGACATCACCACCGTCGAGGTTGGTGAGCACGGCGGCGAGATCACCGGGGCGTTCCAGCGCAGGCCCGGATGTCACTCGCAACCCGGCACCCATCTCGGCGGCCATGATGCCCGCCAGCGAGGTCTTCCCCAACCCGGGCGGACCGGAGAAGAGGGTGTGGTCGACCGGCTCGCCCCTGCCGCGGGCGGCCTCGATGAGGATGGCCAGCCGTTCCTTGAGCGCGGGCTGGCCCACGAACTCATCCATACGACGAGGGCGCAGCCCTGCCTCGTAGGGGATCTCGCCGTCCTCGATGTCCCGGTTGAAGATGCCTTCCTCACGCATGTGGTCGTCTCACCGTCCGGCCTTCCCCAGCTCCTTGAGGGACAATCGCAGCAACTCCTCGACGGGGAGGTCGGAGGGAAGACCTCCGACGACGGCCCCGATCTCGGGGGGTTGGTAGCCGAGCCCCTCGAGTGCCTCCCTCACGTCTGCAAGCGCGCTCCCGGAGCCCGGCAGGTCCGCGTCGGGAAGCTCCAGCTTGGGCCGGAGTTCGAGCATGAGCTTCTGCGCGGACCGCTTCCCGATCCCGGGAACGACGGTGAGAGCGTCCACGTCGTCGGTGGTGACGGCTCTTCGCAGCTCGTCGGGTGTCAGCGTTGCGAGGATCCCGAGCGCCACCTTGGGGCCGACACCGCTCACGCTCAGCAACATCCGGAAGAGGCGCCGCTGGTCTCCGGTCTCGAAACCGTAGAACGCGAGCTGATCTTCGCGGACGTGCAGATGTGTGTGCAGCACCGCCTCCTCGCCGATACCTGGCAGCACGATGAGCGTTCGGGGCGTCACCGAGATCTCGTACCCCACCCCGGCCACGTCGAGGACGATCCGCTCCGGCATCTTCGACGCCACCGTGCCCCGCAGCCTGCCGATCATGTCGCCCGCTCCAAGTTGCGCTCCATCCGCACCGATTGCACATGGCAGAGCGCTACGGCGAGTGCGTCTGCCGCATCGGCGACCTCGGGGGGCGACGCCAGCCGGAGACGCATCGCGACGACCCGTTGCACCTGTTCCTTTGGTGCAGCCCCGAACCCTGCGAGCGCCATCTTGACGGCGGACGGCGTGTACTCGGCGATGGCCAGCCCGGCCTGGGCCGCGGCCAGCAATGCGACACCCGAAGCTCGCGCCACGGTCATGGCGGTCTTGAGGTTTCGGTTGACGAACACGCGCTCGATGGCGGCCGCATCGGGGCGATGCTCTGCGATCAGGGATGAGAGGTCGCGATGCATTTCGACGAGCCGCTCGGCGGTCGACGCGTCGGGATCGGTGCGGAGCACGCCGGCCGCGACGGCGCGCTGCTCCGAGCGCCTGTCTTCGATGATGCCGTACCCCGTCGTCGTGAGACCGGGGTCGATGCCGAGAACGAACATATGTTCCCTCAGGTTAGGGCGCACCCCGGCCCCGGCCAAGGACGCGGCCTCACATCACGTCACTGAGCACGTCGTCGGGGATGTCGAAATTGGCGAACACCTCCTGGACGTCCTCGAGATCCTCGAGAGCATCGACGAGGCGAAGCACACCGGGAGCTCTCGAAGCGTCGACGGGAATCGTCATGGACGGCAACTGCGTCACCTCGGCCTGGTCGACGGTTGCCCCTGCTTCCTCGAGCGAGGCACGGACCCGACCCAGCGCTCCGGGTTCTGCCACGACCTCCCATTGGTCGCCCGACGCGACGACGTCCTCGGCGCCGCTCTCGAGGGCCCCCATCATCACCTCGTCCTCGTCACCCGCGACCAGCAGGTGGGCCTTCTGCTCGAAGAGATAGGCGACGGACCCCGGCTCTCCGAGGCTCCCGTTGTGGCGGCTGAACGTGGAACGGACGTCCGATGCGGCCCGATTGCGGTTGTCGGTGAGGACGTGCACGAAGACCGCGACCCCGGCAGGGGCGTAGCCCTCGTACCAGATCTCCTCGTAGGAAACGCCCTCGAGCTCGCCGGACCCGCGGGCGACGGCACGCTCGATGTTGTCCTTCGGGACCGACGCATCGCGGGCCTTCTGGATCGCCGTGGCGAGCGTGGCGTTCGCCGCCGGATCACCGCCTCCGGTACGCGCCGCGGCTTCGACCGCACGGATCAGTTTCGCAAAGAGCTTGCCCCGCTTGGCGTCCTGACGGCCCTTGCGGTGCTTGATGTTCGCCCATTTCGAGTGACCCGCCATCATCCCCCCCCGGCCATGGCCACGAGCATCTGATGGACCCGCGTGTCACCGGTGAGCTCAGGGTGGAACGAAGTGGCCAGGATGTTGGCCTGCCGGACGAACACCGGCCGCTCCTCGCCGGTGGTGGGGTCGTTCACCGAACTGAGCACCTCGACTCCGCTGCCGACCTGGTGGATCCACGGGGCGCGTATGAACACGGCGTGGATCGAAGTTGCGAAGCCGGCGACGGGAAGGTCGGCCTCGAAGGAATCGACCTGTCTCCCGAAGGCGTTCCTCTGGACGACGACGTCGAGCACCTCGAGTTGCGGCTGATCCGACTCGACGGTTGCCGCCGCGAGGAAGATCATCCCCGCACAAGTGCCGAGCACCGGCATGCCGGAGGTGATCCTGGTCTTGAGCGGTGCGCTCAGGCCGTAGATGCGGGCCAGCCTCCCGATGGTCGTCGACTCGCCACCCGGGATGACGAGAGCATCGACGGACTCGATATCCCTTGCCGTCCTGACTTCCACCGCTTCGGCGCCGAGGCCGTCGAGCACCGCGATGTGCTCGCGAAAGTCTCCTTGAAGAGCGAGCGCGCCGACCCGGACGCTCACAGACCCCGGTCCTGCATCCGGTCCTGGGGCGCAAGGGTGTCGATGTTGATGCCGACCATCGCCTCTCCGAGATTCTCGCTCACCTTTGCGATCTTCTCGGGGTCGGAGTAGTACGTCGTGGCCTCGACGATCGCCCTGGCCCGCTCCGCCGGGTCGCCGGCCTTGAAGATGCCGGAGCCGACGAACACGCCATCGCACCCGAGCTGCATCATCAACGCTGCGTCTGCCGGTGTCGCGATACCGCCCGCTGCGAAGTTCACCACGGGCAGCTTCCCGGCTGATGCGACCTCACGGACGAGGTCGTACGGAGCGCGCAGTTCTTTGGCCGCCCCCATCAGCTCGTCGGGTTCGAGGGTCGTGAGCCTGCGGATCTGGCCATTCATCAACCGCATGTGCTTGACGGCCTCGACGACGTTCCCCGTCCCCGGCTCACCCTTCGTCCTGATCATGGCGGCTCCCTCGCCGATACGCCGCAACGCTTCGCCGAGATCCTTCGCTCCGCAGACGAACGGGACCGTGAAGGAGCGCTTGTCGATGTGGTTGTCGTCCACGGGAGTGAGGACTTCGGACTCGTCGATGTAGTCGACGCCCAGCGACTGAAGGACCTGCGCTTCGACGAAGTGCCCGATCCGGGATTTGGCCATGACGGGAATCGACACCGCGGCGATGATCTCCGCGACCTTCTTGGGGTTCGCCATCCTCGCCACACCGCCGGCGGCCCGGATGTCGGCCGGCACGCGTTCGAGCGCCATCACCGAGACGGCCCCGGCCTCCTCGGCGATCGTCGCTTGCTCGGCGTTGACGACGTCCATGATGACGCCGCCTTTGAGCATCTCGGCGAGACCGCGCTTGACGAGATCCGTCCCGCGCTGTCGCTCGGCTGTGGGCTCCGACATGACTGTGCTCCTGAGCGTCGTTCGCGCCCGCTCGACGAGCGGTCCGCGAATCCGTTGGCTGTGGTTGCAGTGTACCGGTGGCCCGGGACCCGGGAGAACCGGGAGCGCGCGCCGGGTCAGTTGATCCGCGAGTCCCGCCCTGCCCACTCCTGTTCCCTGAGCACGTACTTCTGGATCTTGCCCGTGGACGTCTTGGGGAGCGCATCGACGATCTCGACGACATCCGGCGCCTTGAACCGCGCGATCGACCCTTTGACGTGCTCGATGAGCTCGTCGCCCGAAGCGGTTGCATCGTCTTTGAGCACGACGAACGCCTTGGGTCTCTCCCCCCACGTTTCGTGGGGCACTGCTACCACGGCCGCTTCGAGGACGGACGGATGGCTCATCACCGCCTGCTCGACCTCGATCGTGGAGATGTTCTCCCCTCCCGAGATGATGATGTCCTTGGCCCGGTCACGGAGCTGGATGTAGTTGTCGGGATGGTGGACGCCGAGATCGCCGGAGTGGAAGAACCCGCCGCGGAACGCCGCGGCCGTAGCCTCGGGATCTGCGAAGTAGCCGGCCATCACGTTGTTCCCCTGCATGACGACCTCGCCCATCGTTGCCCCATCGCGACTCACGTCGGTCATCGTCTCGTCGACCACGCGTATCGGGTCGGCGATGATGTAGGAGACGCCCTGGCGCGACATGAGCCGGGCCCGGTCTGCGCCGGACATCGGCGCCCACCCCTCCTGGATCTCGCACACCGTGTGCGGCCCGTACGTCTCGGTCAGTCCGTAGACGTGGACGATGTCCGCTCCGAGTTCCTCCATCTGCCCGATGATCGTGGGACTCGGCGGAGCGCCGGCAGTCGTGGCGGTGAGCTTCTGTGGAAACGGGCCTGCTTCCGGTGCATTCACCATCGAGATGAGGACGGTGGGTGCGGCATTGAGATGAGTGACGCCCTCCTCGCGAATGAGCCGCCAGATCTCGGTCGGCTCCGCGGCCCGCAGACACACATGCCTGCCCCCGATCCCGGTGAGCGCCCAGGTGGTGCACCAACCGTTGCAATGAAACATAGGCAGGGTCCACAGATACACGCTGGCCGGGCTGTGGCGGGAGTGGATCAGCTCACCGAGGGCGTTGAGGTAGGCACCGCGATGGGTGTACTGGACACCTTTGGGGCGTCCGGTCGTGCCCGACGTGTAGTTGATCGAGATGGCTGCCGTCTCGTCCTCGACCGTCCACGGCAGCGGGTCGCCTTCGGCTCCTTCCAGGAACTCGGTGAGCGGCATCGTTCCCTCAGGCGTCCCGGTACCGGCGTCGTCGAGCGACACGATGCGCTCGAGACCGGCCGCATCCCCGAGATGTGGCGCCACTGCGGGGTAGAGCTCGGTGTCGACCACGAGCACTCGCGCCCCGGAGTGATTCACGATGTACTCGACTTCGGCACCAGACAGCCTGGTGTTGATGGCCACCAGCACCGCCCCCGCAAGCGGAACCGCAAAGTGGGCGACGAGCATCTCGGGGAGATTCGGGAGCAGATAGGCCACGCGGTCCCCCGGCTCGATACCGGCCCGTCGCAGGGCATGGGCGGTTCGTGTCGCCTCGACCCCGAGCTCGGCGTACGTCATCCGGGTTTCGCGGTAGACGACGGCTTCCTTGTCGCTGAACACGGTCGCGGCGCGCTCGAGGAACGCGAGCGGCGTCAGCGGTGTGTAGTTGGGGCCGGTCACGAATCATCCCTTGCGCCGTCACCCTCGGTGTGCGCCCACACCGGTACCCGCTTGTCGAGAAAGGCGCCGATCCCTTCGCGGGCGTCGTCCATGGTCGCGTTGACCGACATCACGTCGCGGGTGTGCGCGTATGCGCCATGCTCGTCGAGTTCGATCTGGGTGTAGAACGCCTCCTTGCCGATCCCGATCACGACGGGGCTGTACCGGGTGATCCGATCGACGAGGTCCTGTGTGGCTTGCTCCAGCTCCGTTGCGGGCACGACCCGGTTGACGAGTCCCCAGTCAGCGGCAGTCGCCGCCGAGATCGGCTCACCGGTCAGCAGCATCTCCATCGCGCGCTTCCGGCCGATCGCGCGCGAGATCGGCACCATGGGCGTGGAGCAGAAGAGCCCGATCTTCACCCCCGGCGTAGCAAACCAGGCGTCCTCCGCAGCGACGGCGAGATCGCAGGCCGCCACGAGCTGGCACCCGGCGGCGGTTGCCAGCCCCTGGACTTTTGCGATGACCGGCTGCGGCACCTTCTGAATGGTGTCCATCATCACGATGCAGGTGTCGAAGAGCTGCTGGTAGAAGCCGAGGTCGCGATCTCGCATTTCCGTCATGTCGTGACCGGCGGAGAACGCGGGTCCCGTTCCCTCGACCACGATGGCCTGGATCTCGGCATCCGCTGCAAGGTCCCGCAGCGCGGCCGAGACCTCGTTCATCAGATCTCCGCTCAGCGCGTTGCGCTTCTCCGGCCGGTTCAGAGTGATGCGTCCCGAGCTCCCGACCCGTCCGACCGTGATGTGCTGGTACATGAACCCCGTCCCTCGCCGACGGATCGGAGTGTATCGGGCGAGACCGTCGCTCAGCGTGCGAAGGCGTCGTGGTAGGCGCCGAGGTAGCCGTTGAGCACGACAGAGCGATCGAACCGCAGCACCCGCCTCCGCGCCGCTGCCTGGAACGCGGCACGCCTCTCATCGTCTGCGAGCAGTTCGCACACCGCTGCGGCAACGGAGGCGCCGTCACCCGGTGGCACGAGCACGCCGGCGTCACCCAGCACATGGGCGAACGAGGGAAGAGCGGAAGCGACGACGGCACACCCCGCGGCCATCGCCTCGGCGATGACGATGCCGAAGCTCTCTCCACCCCGGTGCGGAGCAACGAAGATCTCCGCTGATGCGAGAAGCTCCCGCTTGCCCTCGTCGGTGGGGCGTCCGACGAACTCCACCACACCCCGCCGTCCCCGCTCGCCGGTGCCCGCGACCATGAAAGAGGCACCGGGGTGGCTCGCGGCGACGGTCTCAGCCGCACCGACGAACACATCGAGACCTTTGCGCGGGTCGTCCCTCCCCACGAAAGCCACGCGGCCCGAAACGGGAGACGCGTGGGGGAAGGCATCGACGTCGAGCCCATTGGGCACGAGACGATGGCGCACGACGTTGACGAGCGGTGCGGCGGCGACCGGGCTGACGGCCGTGACCACGTCGAGCTTCCCCACCCTGCCGCCGGTGAGACCGAACAACCGTCGGTAGCCGTACCGAACGGCCCGGGGTGCATCCGCATGGAACGTGCCGACCGTTGGTACCGCACCTCGCAGCGAAGCGGAGAGCGAAACCAGCGGCATGAGCGGCTCGTGCACGTGGACCAGGTCTGCATCCCGAACGGCGGCAGCCACCCGGCGCGGCGCACCCGGTCCCAGCGCGATCGGCGTGGCCGCACCGTTGGCGGGCACCACGGTCGCCGGTCCGACCGACACCGTCCCGTCAGGGCCGCGACCCGGTCCGACGACCCAGGCATGGTGACCGGCGTCGCGCAGCCAGGAGGCGAGCCGCATCGTCTGGTCCTGGACTCCGCCGTATCTGCCGAGGTCGTATGGACACACGATCGCGACCTGCATCACACTCCGCCGTTCCGGTCGCTCGGCCAGTTGGGCTGGAAGAGGTGCCACTGCTCGGGCGCCTCACGGATGATCTCCTCCAGCGCCGTGGCGAACCGCTGCGTCCCCGCCGCCACCCGCTCGCTCCGGTCCTCGAGATCCGGGATCTCCACGGCAGGGTTGATCACGAACCGGTGACCCTTTCCCTTGTTGAAGTAGCAGCCGACCGGCAGCAACGCTGCGCCCGTCCGGTCCGCCAGCGCGGCAGGCCCGGCGGGCAACGTCGTGCGCTCGCCGAAGAACTCGACCTCCACTCCGTTCCCCGAGAGATCACGATCCGCCACGAGTGCAACGGTGCCGCCCTCGCGTAACCGCTTCACCAGATGCGCCGTCACCCTGCGGCCCTTTCCGGCGATCGCAACCTCGATGCCCATGGCCTTCCTGACCGCCACGAACCAATCGACGAGCCGCTCGTTCGGCAACGCCTCTGCGGCTGCGAGCACCGGCGTTCCCTCCGCTTCGGACCGCGCACCGGCCGCTTCCCAGTTTCCGATGTGGGGCAGCGCAACGATCACACCGTTGCCCTCGTCTCGTGCCGCGTGAAGTCGATCGAGGTGCACCACATCGGTGTGCGACACGATCGCAGCCTTGCGCCGGGCACGGACCCAGAAGACCTCCGTCCAGTAGCGGCCGTAGCTGGCGAACGCCCTGCGTGCCAGCTTCGTGACATCGTCGGAAGTGCCGGTGACTCGCCTCAGGTTGCGCTCCACGAGCCGGAGCCGGCTGCGGGCAAAGAAGGACGCAGCCCAGCCGAGGCTCTCACCGAGACGGCGCGCCGCGGGCTCGGGAAGCGCACCAACCATTGCGGCCAGCATGCGATACCCCAGGTAGAGCGGGAGTCCCTTCACACGCTCACGACGGGAGTTGTTGCCACGTACGCCTGATCCGCTGCGCCACCGTGAGCCCGCTGAGCACGACGAACACCCACAGGATGGGCATGAGGACCTTGAGCCCGAGGTCGAAGATTCCCGAGACGCCGATGCCGGCCAGGGCGAGGATCATCCGCTCTGCCCTGCCCATCCAGCCTCCCCGCCCTTCGGCACCCCACGACTCGGCTTTGGAACGAACGTAAGGCGTGAGCAGCGAGAAGGCCAGCGCCAGGATGCAGAGCATGAGGCCGGTCTCGTTGCCGCGCAGGCTGAACGCCAGACCCGTCCAGATGGCGACCTCACCGAGCCGGTCCGACATCGTGTCGATGAACGCCCCCCTGATCGATGCCGTGCCCTGGAGCCGCGCCAGTGGCCCGTCGAGGGCATCGAGCAGCGCACCGGCCCCGGCGATCCCCGCACCGAGGATGTACCACTCGACCGCGATGAACCCCGCACCAACCATCGTCACGACGAGTCCGACCACGGTGACGATCGTCGGCGTCAGGCGCGCTTTCGACAGCCCGCCGGCGACGGGATCGAGGAACGGTGCGAGACGGCTTCGGCCTCTGAGGTCGAGCACTAACTACTCCCTTGCGGAGGCGAAAACTACCACGGGGACCGAGGTCTCCCCCTTCGCTACACTCATACGGGCCGGGTCGCCCGACCCGCAATCCCGACCTGGACGAGAGGATACGCAGAGACCTATGACGGACGGCACGGCCAAGCTGCACATCGGCGACGAGGTCTACGAGTTCTCCCAGGTTCCCTCTGCGGTGGGGAACGTCGGCCTCGACGTCTCAGCCCTCCGCTCTGATTCAGGCTATGTCACGTTCGATCCTGGTTTCGCCAACACCGCATCGACCCACACCTCGATCACCCACGTGGACGGGGCAGAAGGAGTGCTCCGCCACCGTGGCTACGGCATCGAGGACCTCGCCGAGAACTGCACCTTCCTGGAGGTCGCCTACCTGTTGCTGTTCGGCGAGCTACCGACAGCGCAGCAACTCGAGGACTGGACCCTCTCGGTCAAGCATCACACACTCCTCAGCGAGGAGATGAAGCGGTTCTTCGACGCGTTCCCCCGCAGCGCCCACCCGATGGCGATCCTTTCGTCGGCCACGAACGCCATCTCGACGTTCTACGAGACGTACAACGACCCGCGAGATCCTCAGGCGGTCGGAGAGAGCGCTCGCAGGCTCATTGCAAAGATGCCGACGATCGCGGCGTGGGCGTACAAGAAGTCCACGGGACAGCCGTACATCTACCCCCGCAACGACCTCACGTACGTGGAGAACTTCCTCCACATGATGTTTGCGCTGCCCGTCGAGGAAACGAAGATCGATCCCGTCATCTCGCGGGCCCTCAACGTGCTGCTCATCCTCCATGCCGACCACGGGCAGAACTGCTCGACGGCGACCGTACGGTTCGTCGGATCGAGCCAGGCCAACCTCTTCGCATCGGTAGCCGCGGGCATGAACGCCTTGTGGGGCCCGCTCCACGGCGGGGCCAACCAGGCGGTCGTCGAGATGCTCCAGGAGCTGCACGACGACCCGGACATGACGCCCGAACGGCTGGTGCCCCTGCGGCGGGATGAGCAACGGGCCGCAGCCCGGGTGCTGGGCG
>JBHHXA010000007.1:0-21818 GCA_046756805.1 Acidimicrobiia bacterium | reverse complement strand
ACGCGCCCACCGGCCGCTTCGACCTGGTCATCGGCGACGCCTTCGGAGGACCCTCGGTGCCGTGGCATCTCACCACGAAGGAGTTCGTCGAAGACGTCCACGCCCGGCTCGCCCCCGGCGGGGTCTACACGCTCAACGTCATCGACTACCCGCCGCTGGATTTCGTACGCGCCGAGATGGCGACGATCGCCGCCGTCTTCGAGCACGCCGCCCTCGTCGCCCCGGCGGCCTATGTCGAAGGCAGGCAGGGAGGCAACTTCGTCCTCGTCGGCTCCGACTCGGTGATCGACACCGGCACGATCGCCGCCGCGACGGCCGTCAGAGGAACGGCAGAGGTCGCCATCAGCGGCGGAGCGGTCGACGATTTCGTGCAAGACGCCCGGGTGCTGACGGACGACTTCGCTCCGGTCGATCAGCTCATCGGGAAGTTCTGACGGGCAGCTCGTGCCGCAGGCCGCCGGGGTCGCGGGGGCGCGCTGTTTCCGGGGAAGGATGCCTCTCGACCCCGCGCATCACGACGACCGTGTAGATCTCGGAGACCGCGGCGAGACCGGCGCGTATCAGGAGCATCGCCGCCACGCCCCATGCGGTCCAGATCCAGGCCGCGAGGATCGGCGCCGCTACCCGGCCGGCGTCCTCGCTTGCGCTCATCACACCCATGACGGCGCCGCGTCGTGCCGGGTCTGCATCGGAGACCCGCTTCATGAGGAGACCCCAGCCGGGCCGGAAGGCCGCTTTCCCCACGTCATCCGTGAGCTTGCCTGCCGCGATCCCGGTGGTCGTCGGGACGGCGAGGTACACCAGCGAGGACATCACGTTCGCCGCCCCGCGAGCGAGGAGCACCAGCTCGTGGTTGCCGTGGTCGGCGAGCCACCCGAAGACCGGGCCTGCGATCACGATGGCGACGCTCGAAGCGAGGAACACGAGGCCCATCTCCGCGGTGCCCAGCCCCGCATGCTCCTCGGCGAGCACCGGAAGGAGCCCGCTGAGCATCTGCGCCGTGCCGGATACGAGAACACCGAGACCGACATAGGGAGCAATCCTGCGCAGGAGAGGCCCCATACCCACCGCAGCCAAGTGGTGCTCAACAGCGCGCGTAGGCGAGAACCGGTGCCGATCCGGCTCGAGCGCGGTCACGACCGCGCCTCCCGACGCAGACAGCACGGCTGCCGCCCCGAACACCATGCCGAATGGCTCACCCCCCGCTGCGAGAACGACGCCGGCCAGCGCCTTGCCGACGGATCCTGCGGTGCTCTTCGCGGTCCCATACCAGGCGAAGGTGCTCGCGATCGACTTCTCCCCGCCCCGGTCGGCGATGAGGGCGTTCACCGCGGGATCCCGAAGTGCCTTGGCAACGCCATGCGCTCCCCGGATCAGGAGCAGGTGCGCCAGCGAGCCGGCGAAGATCAAGGACCCGGCTACGACGGTCCGGATGGCAACGGCGATCTGGAGTGCACGCTTGTGACCGAGCCGGTCTGCGACGAAGCCCATGAAGGGCTTGAGGAGCGCGGCAATCGTCAGGTTGATCGACATCAGCAACGCGATCGAGGCCAGGCTCAGACCGAGCCTCCGTGCGTACAGGGGCAGCGCGAGGCTCACCATCCCGAATCCCAGCCTCGCCGTGAAGCCCTCGGCGACGAGGATCGTCATCTGCCCCCGCGACGCGCCGCGGTTCGGTGGGCGGCTCATGCCGCCGAGTCGGGCAGAGATGGGACGGGCTCCGTCCCCCCGAGCTCCACTGCACCCGATGCATATGCGTCGACGTATTCCGCAATGAGGGGCGCCACGTCGGCGACGCCTTTGTAGCCGGGGAAGTGGTTGAGGTCGACGACGACCGGACCGTCCGCGCTCTCGATGACGTCGATTCCGTACAGACCGAGTCCAGCTGCCCGCCCACAGCGGAGCGCGACCCTTCGTACGTCTTCAGTGACCGGTACCGGGACACCGGGCTGCGTGAAGCTCGACTCGCTGAAGGGCTTCCGGACTGCGAAGACCTCCTCGCCGACCACGTACACCTTGAGGTCGTGACCCGGCCCCGGGATGTACTCCTGCACGATGACCGGCGACGAGGGCGCCGGCATCGCAGCGAGCTGCGCCCGGTCCCGAACGATGGTGATCCCCGCACCACGGTGGCCGTTGTGAGGCTTGACGATAAGGGGGGTCTCGTCGAGTGCCTCGCTCAGCAGCGAGAGATCGCTCGTCGTCCAGGACCGGGGAACGGGCACGCCGGCGGCCGCCAGCCGGCGTGAGGTCCGAAGCTTGTCCTGTGCAGATGCACATGCCGGGTAGGGGTTGAGGACCCTGGCGCCCTGGGAGTGAAGGACGCCCGCCAGGCTCAGGGACAGCTCGGTGTGCGACTTGAGCAGGTAGAGGTCGTGCCTGGGTTCGAGCTCGTCGGGTCGGATCAACGTCTCCTCGGCGATCCATCCCGTGACCCGATACCCGCGTCGCTCGAGGATGGCGTTCGCGGCGACCAGCACCGGACTCGGGACCGGTGGCACGCGCCGTGCCAGCAGATAATGGATGCGCCACGGCGCCCTGCGACTACGCACTCCTCGGACCGGAACCAGATCGGCGGTCACGACGCCCACGCCCATCGCGCACTCTGGAGGCTGAGGAGCTGGTTTCCCGCAGCCCAGCCGGCCGCGAGCCGCGACCAGCGTTCCGACACGAGATGGCCCATCCCGTGACGGACATCGAGGCCACAGACCTGCCGGAGCACGGCGCCGATCCCGGTGCGGGCCACCTTGCGTCGCAGCAGGGTGGCCCCGACATCGGAGGGAGGTGAGAAGAGGAGGGCAGCCGCCGCCGCCAGCGAGAGGTTCTCCGGCAGCATCCCGCCGGCCAACCCCAGCCTGGCGGGCCCGATCAGCCTGTCCCGGGGGCCCAGCTTCCGCCTCGGGTCCCGTCCCACCCGGAGCACCGTGTCGTTGAGCCCAGCATTGCCGAACCGCTCCAGGGTTCGCTCCAGGGAGGTTCCGCAGCTGCCGGCGCCGGCACCGAAACGCCCTTCGAGTGCACTCCTCGCCTCGACGATGGCACCACGAACGACGGCGCGGATCTCATGGTCCCGAACCGCAGCGTGGATGTACTTGTAGCCCTTGAGGTGGCCGAGATAGGCGGCCGCGGCATGCCCGGCGTTGAAGGTGTAGAGCTTGTGGAGCACGCGGAGATCGAAGTCGTCCGCCGCAACGAGACCATCGATCTTCGGCAGCGGCGACCGCAGCCGGGAACCGTCCACGACGAAGGTGGAAGACGAGTCGCCGATGAAGGCGAAGGGTGCGTTCCCACCGGGTCGGCCCAGGCGCCGCGACACCGCCCGCGACACCACGACGCCCGAGTACCCGGCGCGGCTCGCAGCGGCGGGATCGTGGATCGACACGAGCCGCTCGAGGCGCTCCCCGGCGTCCGAAAGGTTCTCGAAGGCGAGAACGGCAGGGCCGGGACCGCGCCCCAGAGCCAGACCATCGGCGATCAGTGGCGCAACCGTGATCAGAGCGCGCGCCCCGACGGCTGTGACCACGACATCTGCCTCTGCGATCGATCGAGCGACCGCACGCCGGTCCTCCATCGGCAGCGCATCGATGCCCGTGACCTCGTGCGATGACACCGGAGCGCCCTCGACGAGACGCACCTGATAACCGCCGTGCTGGTTGAGGTGGTCGACGACTTCACGGTTGCGACCCACGAACGTGAGGTCGTACCCCGAGTCGTGGAGCAGCTGTCCGGCAAACCCGCACCCGATCCGACCGGGGCCGATCACGACGGCCTTCATACTGCGCCCCCACCTACGGGGACGAGATGTGTGTTCGAAGCGGAGGCGCCCCGGGCTGCGTCGTAGATGTAGTCGGCGAGCCGGAGGCCTGCATCGGGAACGCCCTTGAACCCCGGGAACGACGACATGTCCACGACGAACGGCTCGCCTCCGCTGTAGATGACGTCGATACCGAAGAGGTCGATGCCGAAGGCGGCACCGCAGGCCTCTGCGAGATCCCGGAGCTCGGAGCTGATGGTGATGGGCGTCCCCACCTTGTCCCGGTACGTCCTCACCGGCCACGGTCGGGAGACACCGAAGATCTTGCCGCCGATCGAGTAGATCTTGTGGTCGGGTCCGTCCGGCTCGTGGTACCGCTGGGCAAACAGCGTCTCGATGCCGTCGACGGCCGTCCGGAGCTCATCGGGCTCCGAGACAACCGTCACACCGACCCCTTGCGAACCGCGATACGGCTTGATGACGAGCGGCCCAGCCTCGAGCGCCGGCAGTAGCTCTTCGAAGCCTCCCCCGACGAGCGTCTCGGGTACGGGGATCCCGGCCGCGACGAGCACACCGGACGCGACGATCTTGTCGCGGAGGGCTGCGGAGACGCGATGGGTGTTGACAACGGTGGCCCCGCCCGCCTCGAGCGCTCCGGCATAGCTGAGAGCGAGCTCGGTCCCGGACTTCAGGACATGGAGGTCGCGCTCCGGTCCGAGGTGTTTCAGATCGACGCTGGTGTCCTCGGGAACGATGACGTCGACGAGGCAGCCCCACTGCTGTAGCAGCCGGATCACCTCAGGGATGATCGGGCTCTTTCGCGACGTCGGGTGGCGGCGCGTGATCATGCCGACTCTCACGATCGGCTCCCTTCCATCCGGTGCGTGACGAATCCGGCGAGCCGCTCGCACGCAGCGGGGACCTGCGTGTAGTTGGGGAAGTCGTTCACTTCGATGACGAAGGTGCCTTCGGGGTTCACGATGCAATCCACACCGAAGAGATCGAGGCCGAACGCGGCCCTGCATCGCCTTGCCAGGTCGGCGAGACCCGGTGTCAGGTCCAACCGCTCGGCATTACGTCCGGCGAGATCGGCGGCCCAGGGCATTGGTGACGGCTTGCGAACGGCCCAGACGTCGTCCCCGATGCCGTACAGCTTGACGTCGAAGCCGTCACCGGGAACGAACTGCTGGGCGAGCGACGATTCGGACCGGAACGCACCGGGACCTTCTTCCACCCGCTCCGGTTCTGCGGTGACCGGGTCCCCGATGAGCCGCACGCCACGAGCGTTGTCTCCGAACACCGGCTTGGTGACAAGCCGCGCACACGACTTCCGACAGCGCTCTTCCAGCGCGTGGAGGGGGCCGATGAAGGTTCGAGGTATCGGGAGGCCGGCGCGGGCGAGCGTGACGGCCGCAGAAGCCTTGTTACGCACCCCCGAGATGGCCCGGCAGGAGTTGATCGTCGGCACGCCTCGCGACTCCGCCCAATCGAGCAGCGAGAGCACGGGCCAGCTGCGACCTCTCGCCACGACGACGTCCGCGCCGTCGAGCCACTTGTCGTCTCCCACCTCGAGGGCGACCCTGTCCGCATCGATGAGCCGGACGTCGACCCCGCGGTTCTCGAGCGCTCTGCGCAGCCCGGAGGGTTGCGCCTGCGCGAGGTATCGATGCTCCGCGACGAGCACGACACAACCGCGTGCGCGATGCCGCGCACCGGAGACGTGCTCACTTAACATCGGTCGCTCCCAGGAGTCGTCGCTGTCAGATAGATGCGCGCCGGGCGCCCCCGGTGATACAAGGAATCCTGGGAAATCGCGACTGGTGCCGCCCCGGCCGCACAGCCGCTACCCGACATGCGCTTTTCCATCGCTTTACCGGGGCGAGGGAACCGTTTAGCTCGTTCCGTCGTAAGATTGCGCAAGCCGGGGACGTGCAACCGGTGTGGCTTCAGGGGAAGCCGGCGTGACCTGCCACGAGACGAAGGGCACCCACCGTGGCATCGGTGAACGACAAGACGAAGGCACGTAGCACCAAATCAGAGAGAGCGACCGACCGCGACCTGGTGCTGGCGTGCCGCAAGGGTGATGCTGCTGCCTGGAAGGCCGTCGTCACGAAGTACGAGCGCCTCGTGTTCTCCATCCCGCTCAAGTACGGGCTGAGCAGGGCAGACGCCGCCGAGATCACCCAGCTCACGTTCACGATCCTCGTCGAGAGCCTGGATTCGCTGCGTGAGGACAGCTATCTCGGCGCATGGATGGCCACCGTCGCAAAACGACATACGTGGCGCCTCATCGCAAAGCGGCGGCGCGAGACGCTCGGCGAAACCGACGACGTCGGCGCCGCCGACCACCACCACGGGACCTCGGATCCCACTGCGGAGTGGGACCGGTATCTCTGGGTGCACCAGGGTCTGGCGGAGCTGGGCGTCCGATGCCGCGACCTGCTCCGGTCGCTCTATCTCGAGCCCGACCAGCCCTCGTACGCAGAGGTAGCGGACGCTCTCGGGATCGCGATCGGATCCATCGGCCCCACGCGGGCCCGCTGCCTCGAGCAGCTGAAGAGAGCGATGGGCGAATGAACAGCCGGCCTCGCACGGGTCCAGCTCCGAGTCACGGCGCTCACATGTCAGATAAACGCGTATTAAATGCCCCGCCCCGACGCATAACCCTGATGGCAGAGAGAAACGCAGGATCGGTGGGAGCAGAAACGTGAGCGAACCGCAGGGCCGCAGAGAAGACTTCGAAGAACTCGTCGACTTGGTCGAGGGCAGGCTCGATCCCGACGCACAGGAGCGGGTCGCAGCTCGCCTCGCCAAGTCCTCGCCCCGTGATGAGGCAGACATCCAGTGGCTGCGAGGCCTCACGAGGCTCTTGGCATCGACGGACCTCGTCCGACCCCCACGCCGGGTGCGCCAGCGCCTGCTCCGGACCTTCGAGTCCTATGCGCAGGGCGAGCGGGCCCCGTCGCTGGTACGCAGGCTGATCGCCACACCCATGGGACTCGGCGGTCCCCGCCCGGCATTCGCCGGCGTTCGTGGTGGAGCGGGCGAAGCCGGCGCGGAGACCGTTGTGTTCGCCTCCGAGATCGCAGACATCGTCCTCACCATGGAAACCAGCACGACCGTCGCCGGCTTCGACGTCCGGGGCCAGGTGCTCCCGCTCGACGACACCTCTCCGGCCGATTATGCGGTCCAGCTGGTCGAGGACGAACTCGAGATCCAGCTCACCGTTGCCGACGAGTTGGGCGAGTTCAGCTTCACCGGCGTCGACGAGCGCGCCGAACGGATCGTCCTCTCCTCCGGCGATGCCGAGATCGTCGTCCCGATCGGGGAGGATGCCGCGTGAACGACACCGGTGTCGCGGACGTCCCGAGCGGGCTTCTCGAGGCCTGCGTCGAGGCCACGAGCCACGATGCGCGAGCGGCGATCCTCGACGAAGCCGGGCTCCTCACGAGGACCGGTCTGCTCTCTTTCCTCGACGCGACCGAAGCCTCCATACACATCAGTCCCGCGGATGGCTCGGTGCTGGCAGAATCCTGCTCCGGCTTCGCACGCCGGATGGGTGAACCGTTGGTTGCGGCTCGAGCCTCCTATCTCGCAGCCCGTGCCCACGCCATGACGGGCAGGCTCGACACCGCTCTCGAGCTGATCGAGGCGGCGCGCGATGGCTACGAGGCGATCGACGAGGACGTCGAGGCCGCACGCACGAACCTCGGCATGATGCACATCCTCAACGAACTGGGCCGCCATCACGATGCCCTCGCCGCGGGAGACGAGCTCGAAGCCGCAGCGGCGCGCGCCGAGAAGACCGGCACCTGTTCCGCAGACGAGGCGACGACGCTGCGAGCCCGCCTCGAACAGAACCGAGGCGCATGTTGGGAACACATGGGGCGGTACGCCGATGCCCTCGACTCCTACACCGCAGCCGAAGACGGCTACCGGAGCGTGGCGTACGCAGAGGGGATCGGCGACGTCGCCAACAACCGCGGCATCGTGCTCCTCGCCGTGGGCCGGGCCAGAGAGGCCCTCGACGCCTTCCGCACCGCGGCCGCCATCAGGGGTGAGGCCGACGCAGGCACCCGGCTCGGTGGGACGCTGGCGAACATCGGCACCGCCCACATGGCTCTCGGCGAGTACGCCGAGAGCCTCGAAGTGCTCGAGAAGGCGCGGCGGGTATTCGAGAGGGCCGGCGAGTTCGGCCGCGAACCCCTCCTCCACCTCGACATGGCAGACACCTACCTCGCCTTGAACCTGTTCCCCGAGGCCGTCGCGGCATACCGCGAGGCCGAGCGCATCCTCGACGAGGCGGGCATGAACCACCATCGCGCTGCCGCCCTGCTCGGTCTCGGCTCGGCCTTCATCGCCCAGGGCCGGCTCGCCGAAGCCGATGCGGCCCTGGCCACCGCGGCCGACATGTACCACGCTGCAGGCAATGCGCCTCTCTCCTCCCAGGTGAAGCTGGAGCAATCCGCCCTCGAGGAGGCGTGGGGCCACCCCGATGCTGCCAAGGCCTCCGCCCGCGAGGCCTTCGAGATGGCCTCAGAGAACGTCGGGCCCGTCCAGCGGCTGTTCGCCCTGATGCGACTTGCCGATCTGTCGATGACCGACCCGGCGGCCGCAGCCGCCTATCTCGACACCGCCGAGGAAGCAGCCCAGGTCACGCCGCTCCCCCCGCTCCGCCACCGGATCAGACAGCGCCGCGGCAGGCTGGCTCTGGTTCGAGGCGACCTCACAGACGCGAGAGACCTCCTCGAAGAAGCCGTCGCCGACGTCGAGCGTCAGCGTGGCAAGCTCAGGAGCGATCTCACCCGCTCCTCCTTCGTCACCGACAAGATCGCTCCCTATGAGGATCTGGTTCGACTGCACCTCGATACCGACACAAAGGGAGGGGCCCTGCGTGCCTTCGAGGTGGCGGAGCGGGCCCGCGCCCGATCGCTGCTGGACCGTGTCGCGGGTACACCATCGCGGACGATGGCGGTCAACCCCGGCGCATCGGACGTCGCTGTGCTCGAAGCCGACCTGCACGCTCTGTACGACCGGATCCTCGCGCTCGGCACCGCCGACCAGGCTGAAGCTCGCACCCTCATCGGGCGCACAGGTGACCTCGAGTCCCAAATCGGTCGGCTGAGGCTCAGGGCCGACGGCAACGACAACGGAACCTCGGTGTCGAGTCCGCTGCGGGGTGAGGAGATCCTTGCGACGGTCCCGGAGGACACCAGCCTGCTCGTCTACTTCACCGCCGGTGACGAGATCCTCGCATTCCATGCCGGAGACGGACATTTCGAAGTACACCGCAACGTCTCCTCGGTGCGATACGTGACGCAACTCGTCCGGGAGCTGAGCATCCAGTGGGAGCGGATCCGCGCCGGATCCACGTTCGCATCCCGGCACGGAGACATGCTGCGCCAGTCTGCAGACCGGGTGCTGCGACGGATGTACGACGCACTCGTCGGTTCGGTCGGCTTGCCCCCCTCCAGCGCAGGCGCCAGGAAGCTTGCCGTCGTCCCGCATGGTGTCCTCCATCGGGTTCCCTTCCACGCGCTGTTCGATGGAGAGCGATACGTCATCGACGACTATGAGGTCGGGTACGCACCCAGCGCCACGCTCTTTACTGCGGGGAACCGCACCCGGACCGATGGACACAACCTCGTCGTCGGCGTCCCCGATCCCCTCATTCCCGCGGTTTCCGCAGAGGTGAGAGCCGTCGCGGCCCGTCTCACGACGCCCACCATCAAGGTCGGCACGGAGGCAACGATCGCCACCGTCGTCGACGCCGCCTCGCACGCCGGCATCGTCCATCTCGCCTGCCACGGCATCTTCCGGTCCGACAACCCCCTGTTCTCAGCGCTCAAGCTCCGGGATGGCTGGCTGAAGGCCGCCGACATCGCAGAGCTCGACCTCCCGGGTACCCTCGTGACGCTCAGCGCCTGCGAGTCGGGAAAGTCCAGCATCGCTGGCGGCGACGAGGTGCTGGGTCTGGCGCGTGCCTTCCTGAGCGCCGGAGCCGGCACCGTCGTCGTCAGTTCATGGCTGCTCCAGGACGACACCATGCCGGAGTTCATGGGCGACCTCTACGACGCCATACGGCTCGGCGTCTCCCCCTCATCCGCGCTGCGCACCGCACAGATCAAGCTGAGAAAGCACCATCCCCACCCGTTCCGCTGGGCGCCCCTGATGGCGATCGGCGACTGCTTCAAAACCATTTGAGGAGGCTGTCGTGAAAGCACACACGAGATCAAATTCGAGCCCCCCGCGGCGTCACCCGGGGGAGGCCACGCGCCGACGGTTCTTCGCGCTCGTGGCGGCGCTCGCGCTGTTCGTCGCCACCGCACCCGGGCTGAGCTCGGCGGGAACGCCGGTGGAGCCCGATACGCGGGCCGACGAGGTCGTTCTCAGGGTCGCTGCGGGATCGACAATCGGGGACATCCACGGCACGTACGGGTCGTCGACCATTCGTGCGCTACCGATCGACAGCACCTTCCTCGTCGCACCGGCACCCGGGCAGACCGTGAAGGCGTTCCTCGGTGCCGTGGAGGACGACCTGCGGCTGGTGTACGCGGAGCCGAACTTCATCGTCGAGGCGAGCCGCCACACGTCCTACGCGTGGGGCGGGTTCGACCCGACGCCGGGCTCGACCCAGGACTCCGCAGGAGCCATCGGTCTCCCTGCTGCCCATCAGGTGTCCCGAGGCGACGGGGTCGTCGTCGCCGTCATCGACACCGGCGTCCAGCTCGACCATCCCGAGCTCGCCTCGGTGCTCAGCTCGAACGGTTGGGACTTCGTGGATGGCGACGCCACTCCGGCCGAGGAGACCGGAGAAGTCGGCAACCCGGGCGATCACCACGGCCTGGTGACGGGTCACGGCACGCATGTCGCGGGCGTTGTCCACCTCACCGCCCCCGAAGCGAGCATCATACCGATCCGCGTGCTCGACCCCCACGGCCGGGGCGACATCGTGGCGATAGCGGACGCGATCGTGTTTGCGGTCGAGAACGGTGCCGATGTCATCAACCTGAGCCTCGGCGTGCACACCGACACGAATCTGCTCGCAGACGCGGCCCGCACCGCGACACGGGGCGGCGCTCTCGTCACCGCGGCAACCGGAAACTTCGGCACGATGGAGAAGCAGTCTCCCGCGGCCGCCCGCTGTGCCCTCGGTGTCGCGGCAGTCGATGCGTCCGGTATCCATCAGTCGTTCTCCACGTATGGGAGCTGGGTCGACTTCGCAGCACCCGGGCTCGACGTCTTCAGCACGTTCCCGGTTGACGGCTACGCCTTCGGTACCGGAACGTCCGTGTCTGCGCCGTTCGTCGCGGGAGAGGCCGCACTCGTCATGTCCGCGGCGCCCGACCTCGGCGCCCGTGATGTGGCGATGGTGATGGAGATGACCGCCATGGACCTCAAGGACTTGAACCCCGAGGTCGGAGGCAAGCTGGGAGCCGGGTTGATCGACGCCGGCGCTGCCGTTGCGCTCCTCCAGGGACAGGTCCCCTCGTCCGGAGGTCCTCTCTCCGGAAGCTGTTTCTCCCTTGATCAGCAGCCGCTGGACCAGCTCTCCTGATCCAGCGTGCCGATCGTGGGCAGCTCGTCCGGCATGAGCGGATTCGGTAGGTTGCGGTGATAACGCCCAAGCGCGGGCGCATCGCACGTTGAGCAGAGATCGATCGGTCGGGTTCCGACGACGGAGAGCTGCGTTCCCCGGCCCCGCTCCAGGATGGCGAGGGGAACGGTCTGGATGTCCTCACCGCCACAGGTGGGGCACCGGGGCGAGAGGCTCCTCCGCCAGGTGTGGCCGCAGCCGTCGCAGACGAGGTCGATCCGGTCCTCGCTCCTCGTCCCTCGCAGCGACTCACGTTCGCCACAGGTGGGACAGCGAACGTCCATCAGACCGGTGCGCCGCCGGCCGATCGCAACGCAGCCCACACCGCGCACCCGACGTCATACGGTGATCCATCGTGAGTGAGAGCGGCACCGGCCACGCGGTCGCCGTCGTCGAGCTCCAGGACGACGGTCACGACCGGGACGTCTCCCACCCGGTGCAGATCGACGGCGAGCGACCTGGGCGCCGCGAAGCCGGCGACGGCAGCCACGACCCCGGCCACCGCGCCGTGCTCATCTCCGTCCCTGATCTCGGTCTCGGAGCTGCGCCCATCGGACGTGATCGCCCGCACGCGCACGCCGTCGGCATCCTCGAGCACGGAGAGGGTCTCCAGCACGCCACCAACGGAGGACCGGCGCTCCGGTGCCGCCAGCAGTGCATCGAGACCCCGGCCGAGACCACCTCTCCTGCCGGTACGTGATGGGCGGTCACCGTCTGCTCCCTCCCCGGGACCCGAAGCGCCGAGCAGTGCAGTGACGTCCTCGGCAACCTCGTCTGCCTGTCTCGTCCCGTCCAGCCAGACTCGTACCACGGGGGTCCCTTCGCGGGGCTCGACGGCGACATTCGCGATGCCCGAGATGGCCATGACGGCTTTCGAGATCGGTGAGGAGGGTACAGACGTCACGAAGCGTCGAACCTACCAGGCCGCGCCGGGGGGTGCGATCGGTCACGGCTCCGGCCTCGCCTGCCCGTTGACCGGACGAAACGGGGCCTCGAGCTCGACAGTGGTGCGGCTCGAGGTCGCCCTCTCCAGCAACTCGAGGGCAGCCGTGACCACGGTGCGTTGCGTGTCCCGATCCCGGGCCGGCCCGAGCGGTCTCCCCATCGGGTGCCGGGTGATGACGGTCCGCGCCAATCCCATCTCGGTCGCGATGTGCGCAAACGACTTGACGAACACCGTCGTCGTCGGGATCCCCGCATTCTCGGCAGCTCGCGCAACGTGCCCGACCGACACGTGGCACACCGGTCACACGGGAACGAGCAACAGGACGTCGATCCCATCGTCTTGCCACCTGTGAACCCAGCCCTCGACGACGCTGCGCAGCCTCCCCTGTGCCGTGGCGCCGACAAACGAGTACATCGTGGACGCGAGCGATCCGATCCGTCCTTCTCTCTCCAGGGTCACGAGGACGTCCCGGGGAAAGGCGACGCCCGGATCGCGGCTGACGGACCGAACGTCGTAGCCGGGGTGTCGCACGCGCAGCGACTCAGGAGCGATGTCCCGCGGGATCGCGGCGAGGTCCGGTGCGACGCGCATGAAGTCGCTGATGCGCCCCACCGCCTCCTCCTGAGTCATGTGTTCCACGCCGAACGGCTCCGGATCGTCCCCGGCAGCGAAGTGGCCCGAGGACGTGACCAGCCCGACCTTGCTCTCGCGGAGCGGCTTTCGCATCGGGGCAAACGGTGCGTCCTGGTACGCGTAGGGACGATCGGCACCCGGCTCCGGGGTGTAGGCGCGCAGCTGCCATTCGTACACCAGGCCGGCAACTCCTTCGGGAGAGCCGCTGTCGAGCAGGTCGCCCACCTCCACCAGGAGAAGCCGGAGGAACTCCGCGGCCTCATCCGGTGGCAGCGACTTCATGAACTTGAACGAGAGGTCCGTGCGCTCCCCGTAGGAGAACGAGGACCGGAAGTCCGCGAACGACTCGCCCCGCTTGTCGCCGGCCGCGCTCATCGATGGGCCGCGAGCCGACTCCGCACCATGATGCAGGAGTTCGCGACGTAGTTGAGACCCTTCTCCTGGAGGAAGCGCAGCACGGACGGGCTCTCCGCACCGGGCTGCACCCAGATGTTGTGGAGACCGAGATCGTGCGCCTCTCGCACCACCTCGATCGTCTGATCCGGAGGCACGACGATGTTCACCACGGTCGGCGTTTCGGGCACATCGGCAAGACGCGGGTAGGCGACATCGCCGTCAACGTGCGATCTCGTCCGGTTCACGGGGTACACCCGGAACCCCTTGCGCTTCAGGTCGCGGTAGATGACCGAGCCGTACTTTGCAGGGTCGTCGGTGGCGCCGACCACCGCGACCGATGTGCCTTCGTCGTTGAGTAGAGCCGTCAGATCCTTCATGCCTCTCCAAACCGTCGCGGCCACCGGTCTCTTCCGAGGCTACCTGGATGATGCGTGCGGGACGCGGCGCTCACAGATCTCCACCGTAGGATGCTCGCGCCGAGCCCGAACACGAGATCCATGCCTCCGAAAGCCGCATCACCGTCTCCCCCGCCGGGCAATCCGGTGACGAGGTTCCTGTGGCAGTCGGGCGGCCTCGTCGCCGGTCGGGCTGCATCGCTGCTCGGGCTCTTCCTCATCTTCGGTGACCTGGGCCAGGAGCGGTACGGTCGATTCGTCGTGCTGCTTGCGCTGCTCGAACTGGCCGTCGCACCGTGGAAGATGACGCCCTGGCAATCCGCCGCCGCCGGTCTGGGCCGCGGGGCGAGCCACGGCAGCTGGATCGTCACGATGGCCACGTGGTGGGCGGTCGGCACGCTCGTGCTCGGCCCCATCATCTGGGTGTTCGCGGGTCCCGATGCCACCGTCGTCTTTGCAGTGACGAGCGCCGCAAACGGGTGGATGACCGAGCACATCCCCGGGCATCTCCTCGCCGGGCGCCAGCGGAAGATCGCCCTCGGAATGGTCGGCTCGCAGCTGGCCCGGCTTGGTTTCATCGGCGGCGCCATGGCGCTGGGGCTCCTCACGCCGACGGTGGCCATCCTCATCCATGGTCTCGGGTACCTCGTGGGAGTCGTCCTGCTGTGGACGCCGCGGACTCGAGGCGATGGCAGGCTCGGCCCGATGCTCCCCGAGGTGGGCACCGAGGCGCTCACGTGGGTCGAGGTCCACGGGCCCGTCATCGTCGTGGCCGTGCTCCTCGGTTTGAGCACGGCGGGAGGATTCGACCTGCTCTACAGGGTGGCGGCAGCCGTGGCCGAGCTCATCGGCGGGGTCGGTCTCATCCTCCTGCCGAACCTCATCGCAGGCACGAAGCCGGGGCCCGTCGTTGCCAGAGGGCTGCGTCTCCCCACCGCCGGGGCGGCCCTGTTGGGAATCGCCTTTGCCCTGGCCGCGGCGCCCGTGCTAGAGGCAGCGTTGGACGTCGACCTCGAATTCGGTCTCGCACCCGCGCTGCTGGCCGTCACTATGGTGCTTGCCCCCTGGATGGGGGTGACCAAGGCCACCCTTCTCACCCACGGCGGCGTCCGCTGGATCCTCCCCAGCCAGATCGCCACGTCCGGGGCGACGATGGCCGCGTCCGCCGCCGCGTCCCACGGCATCGTGTGGGCGGCGGCCGCCATCGCCTTGGGCCACGTCGCGGGCGCTGCTGTGCGATGGTGGGGCATGCGGGCCGTCGACGCCCTCCCCGTCGCCTCGGACGTCTTCTCCGCGCGGCGGTTGACGAGCGATGTAGCCCAGCTTCCCGGGTTGCTGCGGGGAGGAAAGCCCGAAGGGGATCAGCCGGCTGCGGAAGGCTCGCCCGGCCACCCGTGATGGGTGGTAGCAGCGGAGACGACGGAAAAGCCGCACGCCCGGTAGAGCCGCCCCGCACCGACGTTGGCGAACTGGGTGCCCACGTCGACCACGTCGATCCCCGCAGACCGGAACCAGGCGAGCGCGTCCCAAACGAGGCCCCGGGCCGTGCCGCGACGCCGGGCTCCCGGAGCGGTCGCCACCAGCTCGATCCGCCCCACCGGTGCGGAGCCGGGCGCCTCCGAGACCACGCAGGTGATGAAGCCGGCGAGACCACCCTCGTCGGTTCGCGCCACGAGGACCGCCGCCGCCCTGCCCGCGAGGGAGTTCTCGATCCACTGCCCGAACAGCGCATCCGCCCGATCACGGGGCACCTTCGCATCGGCGTGGAAATGATCGTGGGTGAAGGTTGACCCGAGCGCCCGTAGCTCCGGCGTGTCGGTGGGCGCGGCGTGGACCGGTGCACCGAATCGCGTAGTGAGATCGCCGGTGCGCCTTCGGTACTGGAGGTTGAGGTCGACGACTCCCATCCCGGCTGCGGAGAACCCGGCGATGACGCCCGCATCCTCGGCGCCGACACGCGACACGACGAGAGTCACGTCCTCGCCTGCCGCCGCTTCCATGATGGCGCGGCCCAGGACGCGCGCCGCGGCATCGACCCCGGCGTGCTTCCCCCACGCAACGGGCGCCGCGACCCTCGCCACACGCACCCCGAGCATGCCCGTGTCCCATTCCGCGTGCCTCCAGCCCGTGACCAGTCCTGCGTCGTCGTCGCCGGCGGCGAGCAACGGCATACCCCGACGGTTCAGTCGAAGGAGTGTCTCCCAACGCCCCGCCGTGTCGTCGGCGGCGCCGCCGGCCCCCTCGGTCCTGGCGGCGATGCGCTCGGACCACGCCCGAAGCTCCACCGGTCCAGGAGCAAACGCCGTCACTCCTCCTGCTCCCGTCCTGTGTCGTAGACCCCTCTCGCTCCGAAGACGCTTCCGACCGTTCGGGCCAGGATCGCGAGATCGCGACGCAGCGTCCTGGTGTCGACGTACTCGACGTCGAGGGCGAGTCGGTCCTTCCAGGGAAGCTCGTTGCGCCCCGACACCTGGGCCAGCCCGGTGATCCCGGGCCGGACGGTGAGCTTCCGCCGGTCTTCCTCGGTGTAGTACTGCTCGTGCAGGAGCAGGTCGGGGCGGGGCCCGACGAGGCTCATGTCTCCCCGCACGACGTTCCAGAGATTCGGCAGCTCGTCGAGACTCGTTCTCCGGAGCCAGCCACCCACACGGGTGATCCGCTCGTCGTCGTCGACCGTGCGCACCGAGCCGTCGTCGTTGAGAACCTGAGAAGATTCGGCGCCGACCCGCATCGTCCTGAACTTGTACATCGTGAAGGAACGACCGTCCTTGCCGAGACGGGTCTGGCGAAACACGACGGGCAGCCCGTCTCCGACGGCGATGGCGATGGCGCATCCGACCAGCAGCGGCATGCCGAGCACCAGCATCAGCAGTGCGAGCGTGACGTCGATTACGCGCTTTACGACGTCGCGCCCCGACATCTCCACTACCTGTGATGGGAGACCGCGACGTCGATCACGGCCTCGATGACGTCCTCGACGTCGTCGTCTCCGAGACCGGGGTGGAGCGGGAGACTGACGATGCGCTCGAACGCGGCGGATGCAACCGGGAAGCTGTCCGGGGTATAGCCGTATCGGTCGCGGTAGTACGGGTGGAGATGGACGGGGATGAAGTGGACGCTCGTGCCGATGTTGCGTTTCTCCAGCTCGGCGACGAAGCGGTCGCGATCGATGGTCAGGGTCTCGGGACGGAGACGGAGCACGTAGAGGTGCCACGCCGACCGGACCCCCTCCATCTCCCCGGGGACCTCGAAGAAGGGCTCGGCCGAGAACCGCTCGCCGTAGCGGGCGGCGATCTCCCTTCTCCTGGCGTAGAAGCCGTCGAGGCGTCGCAGCTGATGGAGCCCGATCGCCGCCTGGACATCGGTCATGTTGTACTTGTAGCCCGGTGCCACGACCTCGTAGTACCAACGGTTCCCGGGCTCGTACCTGCGCCACGCATCCGCGCTCATGCCGTGCAGGCTCAGGACCCGAGCCTTCGACAGAAGGTCGTCGTCTCCTCCGGTGAGCATCCCTCCCTCTCCCGTCGTCAGGTTCTTCGTTGCGTAGAAGCTGAACGCAGTGAGGTCCCCGATGCTGCCTACCTTCTGCTCTCCGATCGAGGCAGGGAGGGCGTGCGCTGCGTCCTCGACGACGGCGATGCGCCTGCCCGACCCGCGGGCGATCTCGAGGATCGCAGGCATGTCTGCGGGGTGGCCGCCGTAATGGACGGGAAGGATCGCCCTCGTTGCCGGGGTCACGGCACGAGCCACGGCTTCGGGTGAAATCTGCATCGTCACCGGGTCGATGTCCGCAAGCACCGGCGTCGCACCTACGTGCTCGATCACGTTCACGGTCGCGGCGAACGTCATCGGCGTCGTCACGACCTCGTCTCCGGGACCGACTCCCAGTGCGAGAAGGGCGAGATGCATCGCCGCGGTGCACGAGCTGACCGCGAGCGCGTGCGGGGCACCGACCTCCCGTGCGAAGTCACGCTCGAATTGCTCGGTCTTCGGTCCCCTGGTGATCCACCCCGACCGGAGGGTGTCCTCAACTTCTGCCCGCTCCGCATGCCCGATCGAAGGAGGAGCGAAGTGGAGGTAGCTGTTTCGCATCCTCAACCCGTGAGCTCGGAGGTCACGGCGCCGGGGGCGTGGTCCCCGACTCCGACGAGCATGATGAGCCGGGTCTGAAGATCCTCGGCATCGGTCGCTGCACGGAGCGCGTCGAGCTCGGCAACGGCGAGCGGTGGCACCCGGTACCGCGACAGCATCTCGTGTGGCTGATCGAGGAGATCGTCGTCGGGAGCCTCTAGGACCTCGTGGAGCTTCTCGCCGTCCCTGAGCCCGGTGTAGGTGATCTCGGGCGGTACTCCGGGGCTGATCTCCGCGGCGAGCCGGTAGGCAAGATCGACGATCTTGACCGGCTCCCCCATCTCGAGGACGAGAGCCTCGCCGGGACCGCCGAGCGCACCGGCCTGGACAACGAGACTGACGGCCTCGGGGATCGTCATGAAGTACCTCGTCACCTCGGGGTCGGTGATCGTGAGCGCCTTCCCCTCGGCGATTTGCTCGCGAAACGTCGGGATGACCGAGCCGTCGCTCCCGAGGACGTTCCCGAAGCGGACCGACATGTACACCCCGTCGGCATCGGCTGCGAACTGCGCAGTGAGGCGCTCCCCGACCCTCTTGGTGAGCCCCAGCACGTTGACGGGATCTGCCGCCTTGTCGGTGCTGATGTTGACGAACCGCGCCACACCCGCCGCCGCGGCGGCGCTGAGCACGTTGAGCGTCCCGAAGACATTGGTCTTGACGGCCTCTTCCGGATGTCGCTCGAGGAAGGTCACGTGCTTGTGCGCCGCGGCATGGAACACGACCTGGGGTCGATGCTCGGCGAAGACCGCATCGAGCGCAGCCCGATCTCGGATGTCGACGAGCACGAGGTCCGGCGACGTCAGCAGAGCCCTGCCATCGAGGCGAAGCTGCAAGGCGTGGAGGTTGTTCTCCGAGTGATCCAGCATGAGGAGGCGGGCAGGCTCGAAACGTCGCAACACGTCGCACAGCTCCGAGCCGACTGAGCCCCCGGCGCCGGTGACGAGCACGACATTGCCCTGGACGTACCCGGCGATCTCATCGAGATCGAGACGGACCTCGTCCCTGCTCAGGAAGTCTGCAAGCGTCACGTCCCTGATGTCCTTGACCTGGACCGGCTCGGTGAGGAACTTGTCCATTCTCGGCAGTACCCGGGCGATGAGACCAGCCTGTTGCGCCCGATCGGCGACATCGAGGATCGTCTCATGCCGTACAGAGGGCATCGCGATGAGCAGCGTTCCGGCCTCGTGACGCGCCGCGGCGGATGCGATTGCGTCCCTACCCCCCTCGATCGGCAGCCCTGCGAGCCGGAGCCGCGCCTTCAGGGGATCGTCGTCCAGGAACGCGAGAGGGAGCAGATCCGACTCCGTGTCCTCCCTGATCGCCCGCACGGCCTGCTCGCCCGCGTTCCCAGCACCGAACACGATCACCCGGTTGGTCCTGGCGTGCGGGGAGCGCCTTCGATTCTCCATGAGCACCCGCACCACGAACCTGAAGGCCAGGGCGCCGACGATCTCGTAGGCGCCTGCGGCGAGGATGGAGCTGCGCGGCACGAGGTGAGTGCCCGGAGTGACCCAGATCAGAACCAGCAGGGCCAGCACGCCGATACCCGCGGTTGCGGCGACCCAGCCCACCTCCTCGAAGGAAGCCATCTTGCGCCGACCCAGGTACAGCCCGGTCGCGAAACCGGCGACGAGGTGGACTGCGATGACGACGGACACCGCGAGAGCGAGGTCACCCGTGTCCACCCTCGACCACTCGAATTCGACCCTCGCATAGGCGGCGACCGGGAGAGCGAACGCCCAGAGGGCGGCATCGACGACCGCGAGGAAAGCGAAGCGGCGTCGCAGCACCGCGTTGCCGAAGCGTCGCAGCCCGGTCGGGGGACCGATGTGGGGCGAAGGAGATGTGTTGGGCATGGTTCTCACGGTGCGAGGAACTGCCATGGGCTGACGGCGTCGCACCACGGCCAAAGCCTACCGAGAAGGACCACGACCGCCGAGCGCCGGTTCTCCCTACAATCCCGGGCCTCGTGGCGACGCACTCAGCAGCCGGCTCCGGAGACCGTCACCCGTGGGTGGCGGCGCTCCTCTCCACCCTCTTTCCGGGGCTGGGCCAGATGTACGCAGGGGCGATGCGAAGGGGCGGCTGGCTCCTCGTCGTGGACGCCGTGTTGCTCGGTGGCGTCTATCTCGGCCTCCAGAACCGGCTCGAGCTGATCAAGGCGTGGGTCCGCCCCGGCGGGCTCGCGCTGTTCATGTTGGGCAACGTCCTCCTCCTGGGCTTCCGGGCGTGGGCTGCCGCCGATGCGGCAGTGATGGCTCGTGGCGGACCGGCCCGCTCCCCGACGCCGGTGGGCCTCTTCACCGCTGCCGGGGTCGCCGCGCTCGTCCTCGCGCCCCACGCGGTGTTCGGCTACTACGACCTCGTCCAGTTCAACTTCATCTCCACCACCTTTCAGGAGGACGATGTCGCGGCTGGAACTGCCACGACCTCACCACCGGGGGGCGAAGAGCCGGTCGAAGGCGCCACACCGGCGACCACCGTGGCGGTGGATGCACCTCCGGCTCTGTGGGACGGCTTGAGCAGGCTCAATCTCCTGCTCATGGGTGGTGATGCGGGCCCGGATCGGAGGGCGGTTCGCACCGACACGATGATCGTCGCCAGTATCGACCCGCAGACGGGGGACGCAGCCATCTTCGGTGTGCCGCGGAACTGGGCGAATGTGCCCCTCCCCGCCGGCTCGGGCGTCTGGGAGTGCAATTGCTTCCCCCGGTTGCTCAACGACCTCTACTACGCCGGTGAGGTCGAGTACCCCGGCTCCTTCCCCGGGCCGGGGTCGCCCGGTGAGAATGCCATCAAGGGGGGCGTGGCGGAGCTCCTCGACATCCCGATCCACTACTACGCGCTCGTAGACCTGGCCGGCTTCGTCGGGATCGTCGATGCTCTCGGTGGTGTCGAGATCGATGTGCCGTTCCGGATCCTCGACGAGGTGTATCCGCACGAGAACGGGGTGGACATCGAGCACATCGATATCGCGCCTGGTGTGCAGACGCTCGACGGCCATCTGGCTCTCGCCTATGCACGGATCCGCCGTCATGCCGACGACTACGCCCGCATGAGCAGACAACGGTGCGTCCTGGACGCGGTGATGGCCCAGTCGAGCCCGGTCGAGCTGGCAGCGGCGTACACAGGGATTCTGGGGGTGCTCAAGGACAGCCTCCAGACCGACATCCCGATCAGCAGGCTCGACGACTTCGTGGATCTGATCCCTCTCATCGACACCGAGAACATCATCACGCTTCGCCTCATCCCCCCGGACTATCTGGCGGGTTTCACGGCGTCGGGCAACAACCTTCCCGACGTGGATCTCATCCAGCGCGACGTACGCACGGTGATGGAGATGTCACCGGCCGATGCCATCGCGACCCTGGGTCTCCAGACGCTCGAGGACGCCTGCGAGTAGGCCCGGAGGGAAAGAGCCGCCACTGCGGTCGGCGCCTTGTCCGGGCGACGTCACTTGGCAACTGTCACCGGGCCGACACTGTCGGCCTCAAGTCCATCCCGGGTCGGTTGCCTGATCAGGAAAGGCATCGGCACGTCCTAAGGAGGGACTATGACTACAAGGTTCGATGCGCTGACACGCCCCAAGGCGGGCACCGACCACCGCGCAGTGTCCAAGCACCGCTCGGTCGGGTTCGGGCTCGCTTTCGTCGGGTTGATGTTGGCGGTCGTGACCCTCATCGCCAACATCGCCGCCGCGAACGAAGACTCTGCGGAAACCGCTCGAGAGACGCTCGCATGGTCCTTCGGGCTGACCACACTCGCATTCGGAACCATCAAGCTCGCGATTGCGATCATCCTCGTCGGGATCCTCGTTCGGCTCTGGTTGCGGGTCACTGCGGTCAGCGAGTCACTGCCGGGGCTCAAAGCCCAGGCGGACGCCCCGTCACCACGGGGTGACGTGGACACCAATTGGGGCAGGGCCACCGAGACGGCGGACGTCCCGGCTCCGCTGCCCGTCCACCG